>JBAZBZ010000034.1 GCA_041671145.1 Bacteroidales bacterium
TTTCCTAAAATGTCTTTCTCTCTTTCAATGAACCACTACATTATTTTCCTGAAATGTTATTTTCTTCCACCTTGCCGTTATTGGAATTATGCCTAACGTATGGGTTGTAGCATTACTGTAATATTATATATATTTGAAATTACTACAATCCAATTTTCTAATAATAAGTGATTGATTTAAAATCTTTTGTTTTTTTTACAAATATACATTTTTTATTAATGTCAAAATTTTTATCATTTAAAATTTAAATCCTTAAATTGTCCAACGGACTTTTAACATCTTCCATTCCTTTTCTTGTAATATGGGTATAAATTGCAGTTGTTTTCGGAGAACTATGCCCGAGTAATTCCTGAATATACCTCAGGTCAGTGCCTCTTTCCAATAAATGAGTTGCAAAACTATGCCTTAATGTATGCAGGTGTATTCTCTTTTTTATTTGTGCTTTTTTACATGCCTCCCTTAATATGCTGCAACAACTTTCATAACTATATTGTCCGCCTGTCTGTCCTTCAATCAACCATATTTTGGGTTTGTACTCTTTATAATATTGCCTTAAATATAATAATAATTTTTCTGACAATAAACTATATCTGTCTTTTTTTCCTTTGCCACTTTTAATAATAATTATTTTTCTTTTACTGTCAATATCGCTTATTTTAAGATTCAGCAATTCATTTATACGTAATCCTGCCGAATATATTGTTAACATTATTGTTTTATGTTTTAAATTTGTAATGCTGTTTAATATTTTCTGAACTTCTTCTTCACTCAGTACTATCGGTAAAACTTTTTCTTTAAATGGTCTATCTATATAATAAAATCGCCTTGCTCCACCTAAAACTTTTTCATAATAAAATTTAACGGCATTTATTATTTGGTTTTGATACGATGCCGAAACTTTTCTCTTCTCAAGCATGTATAGTAAATAATTTTTTATATCTGTTTCTGTGATGCTTTCAAGCTCTTTATTTTTGTAGTAATTTATAAAATCCTCGAATGCTGTTCTGTATGTATATATAGTATTTTCGCTATATCTTTTCAATTTAAGCTTTTCAATAAATTCTTTGGGACATTTCCTGACATTTGCATATTCTTTCTTTTCCTTACTCTTAATGTCGTTTGTATTTATGTATTTAAACTCTATTTTATAATTAAATTTTTTAAAATAATTTTCGAGCTCGTTTACTATATTTTCAGTATAAGCAATGTTCCATGAATTTTCTTTTTTATTCCAAAAACTATACGGAAATGTTTTGATTTTTTTCACATGCGATCTGTCAAATGGGAAAAGTAACATTATTTTTTTAAAATCAATAATATTTACGAGAATCTTATTTTCTTTCTTTGAAATGCTTATTAAATCTGTTTCTTTTTTTAAATCTTTTTTTATTTCATCAGTAATTTTATTTTTATCTTTATCTAAAATCGGCTGTTTATTTGCCGTTACTTCTTTTTTTGAATACTCAATTTCCGGAAATAAATATTTTACTTTATTAAACGCTTCCTTTGTATAAGGAATATGCCAGCAATTCAGAGTTTCGCTCCATCTTGCATCATTTATAGCTTTTATTTTTCCTGTTACGCTTACATCATAATCAAAAATAAGCTTAATGCGTTTTTGATTGCGATGTTCAACGGGTTCGGCAATTATTTTTATCATAAAAAATAAATTAACAAAAGGAGAACATATACGATAATTCTGTTCCCTTTAATTGTAACTTGTTGCTTTTTCGGTTTTTATTTGAATTTTATTTGCATAACAACAGTTACTTTCCTAACGATGAAATGTCGCTATACAAAATAGTATAAACTACAAAATATTTAACAAAATAATTTTATTTTACAAAATTACTTTTAAAATAATTCAAAGCAAAAAAATTAACATAATTTTAACTTTAATGTTACTCTAAAACAAAGCTAAAGAAATTCATAATTCGACATAATATCTCTAAATCCTTGTAATACCAATAATTTTCTGTATCTTTGTAAAAATTCAAAGTCTCGAAAAGAAATTTCTTGCCTTTTTTATAACTAAAATAATCAACAAACATTCATGCAATTTCAATCATTGAACATCATTGAGCCAATTCTCAAATCATTAAAAGAAGAAGGTTACATAACACCTACGCCTATTCAGGAACAGGCAATACCAATTATTCTCAGAGGAACCGATTTGATGGGTTGTGCGCAAACAGGTACAGGGAAAACAGCAGCATTTGCTATTCCTATTCTTCAATTGCTTAGTACAAACAAGAATTACGATAAAAAACGAAAAATACGAAGTCTCGTTGTAACTCCTACCAGGGAGCTCGCCATTCAAATAAAAGATAGTTTTAATACTTACGGCAGGCACACACGTATATCGAGTACTGTAGTTTTTGGCGGAGTAAGTCAATTTCAACAAACACAAGCATTACAGAATGGTGTTGATGTTTTGGTTGCAACACCGGGAAGGTTGCTTGATTTAATTAATCAGGGATTTATTAGTCTTCGCGACATAGAAATTTTTGTATTAGACGAAGCAGACAGAATGCTTGACATGGGCTTTATTCACGATGTAAAAAAAATAATTGCCAAATTACCACGACAAAGATTATCACTTTTTTTCTCAGCTACAATGCCTGCTGAAATCGTTGCATTAGCCGGAAGTATTTTGAATAAACCCATGAAAGTAGAAGTTACACCTTCCGCAACCACTGCCGAAACCGTAAATCAATTTGTTTATTTTGTGGATAAAGGTAATAAAGCACCTTTGCTGGTTCATGTTTTAAAAGATAAAAATATAAGAACTGCTTTGGTTTTTACACGCACAAAGCATGGAGCCGACAAAGTTGCCCGAATGCTGGTTAAAAATAATATTAACACAGAAGCAATTCACGGCAACAAATCGCAAAGTGCAAGACAGCGAGCTCTCACTAATTTCAAACAACAAACCACAAGAATTCTTGTAGCCACCGATATTGCTGCACGCGGTATTGATGTAGATGATATGGATTATGTTATAAATTTCGAAATCCCAAATATTGCCGAAACTTATGTTCATCGTATTGGAAGAACAGGTAGAGCAGGTGCTTCCGGCACGGCATTCTCGTTTTGCGATGCAGAAGAAAAAGCTTATTTAAAAGATATTGAAAAACTAATTTCAAGAAAAATCCCTGCGGTAAACGACCATCCGTTTCCGCTCGAAGACCATCATCCCGTGAAAGCTCCGGTGCAACAACGCCAGCATCGACATCAGCAAAAAAATAATGCACATCGCCGTGTTGCTCGTTATAGATAGTTCTCTTTAGGACACTTCTTTTGTGGAAAATTTCCAGAAGCAGCGAGATAGCTTGAATCTGAATTATATCAGGCAGCATCACACAATTAACAATAATTAAACAAACATATTTGTAAGTTACATTATTGTTAGTTTTTTTATGAAAAATAAAATTATTGAACACCTTTTGTTTTCGGTAAAATAGCATCAGATAAAAGTTCTACTGATAGAGAGGACAAACATCGAATATCGAACACTGAATAATGAATGTCGAAGTAAAAACTTCATGATTCAAAATTCGATATTCATTTTAAGTTTATTGTGGAGCTGGAGGGATTCGAACCCTCGTCCAAACAAGTAGCAGAAAGGTTTTCTACATGCTTAGTATTTGATTGATTTTAGTGAAATTGCTGGTTCAATACAGACCTACAAAATCCTTAGCCCCAAATTTTTCATTCAGTCAGCGAGACAATAACTGAACTATCTCAACATTTGCGATGCTTCGTCAGGACGCAGTTGAGCAAAGCTTCCCGGGAAACAGCTAACTGTTAATTTCTAAAATTAAGCAGCAATAGCGTAATTATAATCGTTGCCGTTTAATAGGCGTGAGAGTTGATTTTTACGAGCCATATTCACAACGCTCGACATGCTTGCATCACCACTATCCTCGCTGTCAAAACCGGTCAGCCCCATGATTTCAAGGAACAAAAGAACTGCAAATATACGAAAAATAGTTTAAAGTTTAATGTCTAACGTTTAAAGTTTTGACAACCGCCACTGCCAACTGCTACTGCCACAATTTTCATACTATAAACTTTTCAAAACCGTATCATTTCCGTCGAACACGGCATAAGGTTTATAATTCACCCATTCCCCAAGGTTAATATATTTTGAATTTTCTGACAGTTTAAATTCAATAGGAAAGTGCCTGTGACCATAAATGAAAAAGTCAATATGTTCTTTTTGTAAAATTTTTCTTGAATTAATAATAAGCCATTCCTTTTCGCCGAGAAATTTTTTCTTTTCATAATTATTATCGTTCGACAAACGACTTTTAAAAGAAAAAATACGTGCGATTTTAAAAGCAAAATTCGGATGTAGCAAAGCTGAAAATAGCCACTGCAGTGTTGAACTTTTAAATCCCATTTTCATTAATTTGAATTTATAATCGCTGGGACCAAGACCATCGCCGTGTGCCAAATAAAATTTCTTTCCATTTATTTCTTTAATAATTGGTTCACGATGCAATTCAACATTTAATTCTTTTGGTAAATAATCATAAACCCAAATATCATGATTGCCTGTAAAATAATGTATCTTAATTCCGCTGTCACTCAATTCAGCAAGCTTCCCCAGCAAACGCACGTATCCGCGGGGAACTACCGATTTATATTCAAACCAAAAATCAAAAACATCACCAAGTAAAAACAATTCCTGCGCATCTTGTTTTATTTCATCAAGCCATTTTACAATTATTTTTTCACGCTTATTGCTGCTTTCATAATCGGGTACTCCCAAATGAAAATCGGATGCAAAATATATTTTCCCCACTTTTTTCAGTTAATTTATGATTTAATATTTTTCCAAAACTAATAATTAAAACTTTTATTTGTATTACTTTTGTTGTGTAAAAACATACTGAATAAGATTAGCGCCCATTTTCAATGCTTTTTGTCTTACCGGTTCGGAATCATGGTGAACATCTGAATCTTCCCATCCATCACCCAAATCGCTTTCATAAGAATAATAACAAACAAGCCGATTCTTATAAAATAAGCCAAACCCCTGTGGTGGCTTTCCATCGTGTTCATGTATTTTAGGAATACCTTTCGGAAAATCAAACTTCTGATGATATATGGGATGATTAGGAGGTAATTCAATGAAATCAAGTTCGGGAAAAACTTTTTTCATTTCTCTCCTGATATATTTATCCAAACCATAATTATCATCAATATGTAAAAAACCACCGCCAGTTAGGTAATTTCGCAGATTCTGAATTTCCTGTGATGAAAAAACAACATTCCCGTGACCGGTCATGTGAACAAAAGGATAATTAAAAATATCAGCACTGCCAACTTCAACAACTGCATTGTCGGGATTTATATTCGTTCCAATATTTTGATTGCAGAATTTTATTAAATTAGGTAACGATGTAGGATTTGCATACCAATCTCCTCCCCCATTATATTTTAATAATGCAATTTGTATTGTTGGTTGTTGTGAAAAACCAAATAAATAAAATCCAATAAATATTATTATTAAAAATTTTTTTCTCATTTGCAAAAAAAAATATTTTTAAAAAATCTGATAAAAAAACAAACTCAAACTCTTTTTGTAGCTTATATTTCGAATAAATAACAACTACACGGACAAAAGTAAACATTTTTTTTGAAAATTATGTTTTCGAACAGTTAATATCTTTTGTCACCTTCCATACGATTACAAATTAATAATATGAATCAAGAATCTGAAGTTCCATATAGTTGATTTAAGGGGTGGTTACAGAATTTAATTATTTTTTTCGTAAATCTTGCAATGATTAATATATTTGCATACAGAAATTACTCTATAAATCTTAAAATAAATATCTTTCTATTTTATGAACAACTTCTCTTCAAAACTTCTTGAAGATGCCGTGAACCAGTTTGCAAAACTGCCCGGTGTAGGTAAAAAAACAGCTATCCGCTATGTACTGCATTTATTAAAAGAAGACAATGCTCAAGTTCTGGATTTCGGGAATACCATAATGAAGTTGAGGGAAGAAATAAAATTTTGCAAAAGCTGTCATAACATTTCCGATAATGAAGTTTGCGAAATATGTTCGGCTAAAAACCGCGACAAATCACTTGTTTGTGTTGTCGAAGACATTAGGGATGTTATAGCAATAGAAAACACAAATCAGTACAACGGCATATACCATGTACTCGGTGGTGTTATTTCGCCAATGGATGGTGTTGGTCCTTCTGACCTTAATATTTCAACTTTACTCGATAAAGCAAGAAATAACGAAATTAAAGAAATAGTACTAGCACTTAAAACAACAATCGAAGGAGATACAACCTGTTTTTATATTTTCAAGAAACTTAAGGAATACGAAGTGAATGTTTCTACTATTGCCAGAGGAATTGCCATTGGCGATGAATTGGAATACACTGATGAAATTACTTTGGGAAAATCAATATTAAACCGTGTTCCGTATTTCGGAGTACACGCTTAAATCGGTTTGTTGTTTAAAATGTTTGTCGTTTGTAGTTAAACCATGATTGAGTATTTGAGTTTTTTAAAACTTTAAAAATATTTTTCATATTAACATATATGTTCTCAACTACATAATACATGCAACAACAAACTGCATCAAATAATTGTTAGCAACAAATAAATTAATAATTCTATAAACAATTTATAACTTGAAACTGTCTGTTATCATAGTAAATTATAATGTAAAATATTTTATTGAGCAATGTTTAAATTCTGTTAGGGAAGCATGCAAAGATATTGATGCGGAAGTAATAATTATTGACAATAATTCTGTTGATGGTTCTGTAAAAATGCTTGAAAGCCGGTTTCCTGAAGTACGGTTGATTGCAAACAAGGAAAATTGCGGATTTGCAAAAGCAACAAATCAGGGAATTTCAATTGCAAAAAGTGAGTATGTTTTACTTCTTAATCCCGATACTGTTGTTGAGAACGACACTTTCCGCAAGTGCATAAAGTTCATGGACGAACATCCCGATGCAGGAGGACTCGGTGTTAAAATGCTTGATGGCAAAGGAAAATTCCTGCCCGAATCAAAAAGAGGAATGCCCACTCCTGCTGTGGCATTTTACAAGGTTTTCGGTTTTTCAAAATTATTTCCAAAATCGCATACTTTCGGAAAATATCATCTTACTTTTATCGACAAAAATAAAACAAGTGAAATAGATATATTGGCAGGTGCTTTCATGTTTTTACGAAAAAAAACTCTCGATAAAACAGGAATGCTTGATGAAAGTTTTTTTATGTACGGCGAGGACATTGACATTTCGTACCGCATAACAAAAGCTGGCTATAAAAACTATTATTTTCCTGAAACACGCATCATACATTATAAAGGCGAAAGCACCAGAAAAAGCAGTATCAATTATGTGTTTATATTTTACAGGGCAATGATAATATTTGCAAAAAAACATTTTTCAAAAAAAAATGCTGCTTATTTTACTTTGCTTATAAATATTGCAATATACTTCAGGGCAACAGTAGCAGTTATAAACCGATTTACAAAAAAAATCTTTACGCCTTCACTTGATACGATTTTGATATTTTTGGGAATGTATTTATTGAAAAACTACTGGGAATATAATATTATTTCTTCAAAAGAATATTATCCTGTGGAATTCATGAGCATTGTAGTGCCTTTGTACATTATTATCTGGTTGTTTTCAGTTATTCTGTTCGGAGGATACGACAGACCTGTAAGAAAAGAAAAAATATTCAAAGGCATAGTTGCAGGAACACTATTCATACTTGTTATTTACGCACTGCTGCCCGAATCATACCGTTTTTCAAGAGCTTTGATTTTGCTGGGTTCAATATGGACACTTTTTATAATGAGCTTTCACCGAATAATAATAAATCTCATAAAAAACAAAAGATTTGAAATTAATACTACAACCGAAAAAAAAATTCTTATTATAGGCGAAAAAGAAGAAGCGGAAAGAGTTGCCGATATACTTAAGCAAACTTTCATCACACCGAGTTTTATAGGATTTGTGAAACCGAAAAACAGCAACGGTAATGGAAACAATTTTTATTTAGGCACTCTCGAGCAGATAAAAGAAATAATTGAAATATATAAAATAGATGAAGTTATATTTTGTGCAAAAGACCTTACATCAAATCAGATTATTGATGTGATGACAATTATTTCCGATAGTAAAGTTGATTACAAAATAGCGCCTCCCGAAAGCTTGTTCATCATAGGAAGCAATTCGATAAATACTACAGGTGAACTTTATGTTATAAATATAAACTCCATAACAAAAATTGAAAACAAACGAAACAAAAGAATACTTGATGTTATTTCTTCCTTAATAATGTTGCTGTTTATTCCATTTCTTATTTTTGTTTTAAGAAACCCCGTTAAATTCCTGAAAAATATTTTTCTTGTATTATATGGTTGCAAAGCATGGGTGGGTTATAACGACAGCGAATTGCAAACCCTAAACCAGAATATTTATTTTGCAAAACTTCCCTTAATACGCAAAGGAATTCTCAACTGCACCGATGCATTAAAAAATAAAGACATACCACAAGAAACCATAAATCGCCTTAATATTCTTTATGCCCGTGATTATAAACTTGCAAATGACATCGTGGTTATCTTAAAAAACATAAGAAATCTGGGAAGGTGAACATTTATTCAAACATGATAAAATGAACTTACTGAAATATGATAATTCTTTTTTGGAACTCATTTTTTCATATATTGCAAGAAAATAAATCAGATGTGTTTTTCAGCTGAAGCAAGTTTTGTTGCAAGTAGTGCACTTTGTGTTGCGGGTGTTGTTGCAATAAAAAAAAACCAAACGCCATCACATATTTTATTAGCAGGCATTCCATTATTTTTTTCGCTTCAACAATTCACAGAAGGATTCGTGTGGCTCACTTTGACAAATCCCGATTATGCAACATTGCAGAAAATCCCGGTTCATGTTTTTCTTATATTTGCTTTAGTAGTTTGGCCTGTATTGGTACCTCTTTCAGTTATGTTGATTGAGAAAAATGAGAAACGTAAAAAGACATTAAAAATACTTTTTTGCTTTGGAGCAATATTTTCATTTTATATGACGTACTGCTTGCTCTTCCGTGATGTTACCGCAAAAATAATGTTCCTGCACATTCGTTATGATGTTGATTACCCCATAATTTTACCAAAGTTCAGAGGCATAATTTATTTTATTCCTTCGGTCATTCCTCCTTTTATTTCAAGTATAAAAAAAATAAAAATATTCGGAGGTGCTGTTTTATTATCATTTATCATCACTAACATTTATTTTAAAGAAAATGTAGTTTCGGTATGGTGTTTCTTTGCCGCAATAATAAGCGTTGTAATAATTCTTGTAGTTTGGGATAAAAATATAAATTGCCACGTATTCACAGATTAAATAAAAAATAACTATTTGCTAAAACACTTTTTTTTCTTTTGAAAAAAGCATAATGTTTTACTACCTTTGTCAAACAATTTAAAGGCAATGTTGCTTTCACAAAACAAAATAAAATTCATCAATTCGCTGAAACAAAAAAAGTTCAGGAATGAGCTTGGATTGTTTGTTGCAGAAGGCGAGAAAATTGTCGGTGAACTATTAGAAAGCAATGCAAAAATAAATTCCATTTATGCAATTGGTGAATGGCTTAATGCTAATTCAAAGAAAATCGAAAATTGCAAGGCAGAAATTAATGAAATCGGCGAAAATGAATTGGAAAGAATTTCATCACTTACCACGCCGAATAAAGTTCTTGCCGTAATTGAAAAATTCAATTTCACTTTTAATAAGAAAGAAATAATTTCTCAACTTTCACTTGCTCTCGATGAAATAGAAAACCCCGGAAACTTAGGTACAATAATAAGAATAGCCGACTGGTTTGGAATTGACAATATTTTTTGTTCGAAAGATTCAGTTGAGATATACAATCCTAAAGTTATTCAAGCAACGATGGGTTCGTTTTTAAGAGTTAAAGTTCATTATGTTGATTTAGAAAAAACAATAAATGATTTTAAAAATGAATTACCTGTTTACGCTGCTATTACTGATGGAGAAAATATTTATAAAACAAGTTTATCGAAAAATGGTTTAATAATAATCGGCAACGAATCAAAAGGTATTTCGAAAGAGCTGTTGAAAGTTGCAACAAAAAAAATATCAATTCCAAATTACAAACATAAAAACAATTCCGATGAAAATGCCGAATCGCTTAATGCCTCAATTTCAGCGGCAATAATATGCTCGGAGTTCAGAAGATTTTTTATAGAAAGATGATTGATACACTTAATTTATCGGATTTAATAAATTTAAATGCTAACAGAAAAGAAGTTGTTAGCATTTCCGAAAAGATAAATTCTTCAAACACTTCACACATTCATATTACAGGAACTATAAGCTCTTTCAGACCTTTACTTTTAACTTCAATATTTAAAAATTTCTCAAATACGCATTTAATAATTCTTGATGATAAAGAGGAAGCAGGATATTTTCTTAATGATTTGGAGAATTTCTTAAATGCTATAAATAAAAAAGAGAGTATTTATTTTTTTCCACGTGCACACAAAACGCCTTATAATACTGATGAATTAAACAATGACAATTTACTATACAGAACCGAATTGCTAAGTAAAATTAATAATTCCGATGAAAATATAATAATTATTACATATCCCGAAGCTTTAACCGAAAAGGTTGTAAATAAAAAATCGCTGACAAAAAATACATTTAAAATAAAAACGAAAGAAAAGTTAACTATTGATTTTATTGTTGAATTTTTACACGAATATAATTTTCAATATTCCGAATTCGTTGTAGAGCCGGGACAATATAGCATTCGCGGTGGAATTATAGATATTTTTTCTTTTGCAAATGATTTTCCTTTCAGAATTGAATTTGCTGGTGATGAAATTGATTCCATACGAACATTTAATCCTGAAACACAATTATCAATTAAAAATTTTGAGGAAATTTCGATTATACCCGATATTCACAACGAAGCAATGCTCGAAAGCAATGAATCTATTTTTGAATTCATTCCCGAAAACACAATAATATGGTTCAAAGATTTTTTTTGTACAAAAGGAATTATTGAAAAAAAATATTCCGAAGCATTAGAAATATTCGAGAACAACAGTAAAAATAATTACATTTCTCATTTATCTCCCGATAAAATTTATCTCACAAAAGAAGATTTCATTTCACAAATAAATAAATTCAAAACCATTGAATTAAGCACAAACACTTATTTTAAAACAGATACGGAAATTAATTTTTCGATTTCACCACAACCGGTTTTTAATAAAAACTTCGAACTTCTAAAACAAAATTTATTAAACAATACAATAAGTGGTTTTAAAAACCTGATATTTTTTGATAATCAAAAACAACTCGAACGGCTTTCACTTATATTTAAAGATTTATCGTCAATTGACAAATCCGAAATTTCATATTCAACAATTCCGGTTTCGCTACATGAAGGATTTATTGATAAAAATCTTGGTGTTGCCTGTTACACCGACCATCAGATATTTGAACGTTATCATCGTTTTCATTTAAAACATGCATTCACAAAAAAAGAATCTTTAACCATAAAAGAACTCACCTCCCTCAAACCCGGTGATTACGTAACACACATTGACCATGGTGTAGGCAGGTTTGCAGGATTGGAAAAAATTGAAGTCGGTGGCAAAATGCAGGAAGCAGTGAGAATTTTATATAAAGATAATGACTTGCTTTACATTAGCATTCATGCACTTCATAAAATATCAAAGTATTCCGGTAAGGAAGGAACAGCACCGCAAATTCATCGTCTTGGTTCAAATACATGGTCTAATTTAAAAAATAAAACAAAAAGAAAAGTCAAAGAAATTGCATTTGATTTAATTAAACTTTATGCCGAAAGAAAAACCAAACAAGGATTCGGATTCAATCAGGACAATTACATGCAAACCGAACTTGAAGCATCATTTATTTTTGAAGATACACCCGACCAAATAAAATCAACAACTGATGTGAAAAAAGATATGGAATCATCATATCCCATGGACAGGCTTATTTGCGGCGATGTTGGCTTCGGCAAAACCGAAATAGCTGTCAGAGCTGCATTTAAGGCAGTATGCGACAACAAACAGGTTGGCATTCTTGTACCAACAACAATTCTTGCTCTTCAACATTACAAAACTTTTTCCGAAAGATTAAAAAATTTTCCATGCAATATTGATTTTCTGAGCAGATTTAAAAGCGCATCGGAAATAAAAAAAACGCTTGAAAAAATTACTGCTGGCAAAACTGATATAATTATCGGCACTCACCGTCTTATAAGCAATGATGTTAAGTTTAAAGACATCGGACTTTTAATAATTGACGAGGAACATAAATTCGGTGTATCAGCAAAAGAAAAATTAAGAGCATTGAAAACAAATGTTGATACATTAACACTTACCGCTACACCTATTCCGCGAACACTTCAGTTTTCATTGCTCGGCGCAAGGGATTTATCAATTATCAGTACACCTCCACCTAACAGATACCCTATAAAAACAAGAATACACACATTTGATTATGACGTAATAAAAGATGCAATTAATTTTGAAATTTCACGCGGTGGTCAGGTTTTCTTTATCCACAACATAGTTCAGAATATCGAAGATATAGCAAACACAATCAGAAAACTTTGTCCTCATGCAAGAGTTGGCGTAGGACATGGTCAAATGACAAGTCAAAAGCTCGAAAAAATAGTTACGGATTTTATTGAAGGAGAATATGATGTTCTCGTTTCGACAACAATTGTAGAATCGGGACTTGATATTCCGAATGCAAACACAATAATAATAAATAATGCCCACAACTTCGGATTAAGCGATTTACATCAGATGCGCGGAAGAGTTGGAAGAAGTAATGTAAAAGCTTTTTGCTATCTGCTAACTCAACCACTCGCGGTATTAAGCAGCGATGCTAAAAAAAGGTTAGAAGCATTGGAAGAATTTTCGGATTTGGGAAGCGGATTTAATATTGCAATGCGCGATTTGGATATAAGAGGTGCAGGAGATTTACTCGGAGCCGAACAAAGCGGATTTATCAATGAAATGGGTTATGATACATATTTGAAAATTCTTAAAGAAGCAGTTGATGAACTTAAAGAAAATGAATTTAAAGAACATTTCGAAGAAGCTGCATCCGAAAAAAATTATGTCAAAGATTGTTCATTCGAGTCCGACCTTGAATTGCTTATCCCCGATGATTATGTGAGCGATATTACCGAACGGCTTTTTTTATATAAAGAACTTGACAATATTGAAACAAAAGAAGAACTTGAAATTTTTGCAAATAATTTAAAAGACAGATTCGGTAATATTCCCAAACAAACCACAGAGCTCTTGAAAGCGATGCAATTGAGATGGTTTGCAAAAGAAATTGGCTTTGAAAAAATAATTTTAAAAAATGCAAAACTCACAGGTTATTTTGTTTCAAATAAAGATTCGGAATATTATAAATCCGTTCAGTTTTCTAAAATTTTAAATTTCATTCTGAAAACGGCAAATTGCAAAATGAAAGAAATAAATAATAAACTGATTTTATCTTTCGAAAATATCAAAGAAGTTAATTCAGGTATGGATATGTTAAAAATATTATTGAATCAAATATAAAACTACAAATTACTTATTGTCAATTAATTAACATATTATCGTCCAATTTTCAACCATGTAAATTGAAAGTTTAACTTGCAATTTACATGGTTAATTTTTATATATTTGTTTTGATTACCATTAAAAACAGAATGATAAAATTCCTTATAAAGCTATACACAAAGTTCACGGAAATCTTATACAAAAGATTAAATCACATTCAATTTCTTTTGTTTTTGAGTGTTCTTGTTGGTATTGTTGCGGGTTTTGCTTCCGTTATATTAAAACTTCTTGTTCATTATTTTCATGCAATTTTTACTTATGATTATCAAATAAGCAATCAATGGTATTACGTAATAGCTTTCCCGACAATTGGTTTGATAATAACAGTTGCCATCGTTAAAATATTTTTTAAAGGACGTTTTTTCAAAGGCGTTTCAAGCGTACTTTATGATATTGCCCAGAAATCAAGTTCAATGGAGAAACACAAAACATATTCTCATATTATTACAAGTTCCATAACTGTAGGATTAGGTGGTTCTGCGGGATTAGAAGCACCAATTGCTGTTACAGGTTCTGCAATAGGTTCAAACTTCGGATTGTTTCATAAATTAAATTACAAAGATAGAACATTACTGCTTGGATGTGGCGCTGCGGCAGGAATATCAGCAGCTTTTAATGCACCTATTACAGGAGTTATTTTTGCACTGGAAGTTATTCTTGCTGATATTTCTATTTCTGCTTTTATTCCTCTTTTGATTTCTTCAGCAAGCGGAGCATTAATTTCAAAAATTATTCTTAACGAAAGTATTTTGCTTCACTTTAAATTGCATCAAACATTCAATTATCACAACATTCCTTATTATATGGTTTTAGGAATAATCACAGGATTTGTTTCACTTTATTATGCAAAAACTTTTTTATCAACAGAGAAATTCCTGAGTAAATATCAGAAGCAATACAACAAAGCAATTATCGGTGGACTTATTCTCGCGATTTTATATTTTTTCATTCCTACATTATTCGGTGAAGGATACGACAGCATAAAGATTCTCGCTAATGAAGATATAAACGGCATTTTCAAAAACAGCATATTTTATAATTTCAAAGATAATTCTTGGTTTTCATTAATTTTTATAGGAATTATTGCCTTTGTGAAAGTTATTGCAACATCAATAACAATTTCAAGCGGAGGAAATGGAGGTAATTTCGCCCCATCACTTTTTGTCGGAGGATATCTTGGATTCTTTTTTGCAAAACTTGTAAATCAACTCGGAATTGCTAAACTGCCTGTAAGTAATTTCACAATCGTTGGAATGTGTGGAGTACTTGCTGGTGTGATGTATGCTCCGCTGACAGGCATATTTCTTATTGCCGAAATAACCGGCGGTTATGATTTATTTATTCCGTTGATGATTGTTTCTGCTTTTTCTTTTGCTATTGTCAAGCGCTTTGAAAAGTATTCCATGGACACAAGACGACTTGCTTTGATGGGGAAAATATTTACAGAAGATAAAGATAAAAATATTCTTTCTTCAATCAAAGTTACTGATGTTATAGAAACTAACATTGGATGTATTTTACCTAATGCCAAACTCAGAGATTTAATTAAAATAATTGAAACAAATAAGAGAAATATTGTTGCAGTCATTGATGATAAAAATAAATTACTTGGTATTGTTGAAATTGAAGATATAAGAAATATAATGTTCAAACATGAACTATATGACCGCATTGAAATAAGACAATTGATGAAACGTCCGCCGGCTTTTGTTTTTAAGGATGAAAATATGGACGATGCAATAAAAAAGTTTGACAGAACTCAGGCATGGCATTTGCCGGTAGTTGACAGGAGTAATTTTAATTATTTCGGATTTATTTCAAAATCTTCTCTTTTCACTAAATACAGGGAATTAATTGTTCAGCATAATATTCAGATTTAAATTTTTATTATTTATGAGAAATTATATTTTATCAATTATATTTTTTTCTATAGATTTTATTTCCTTTGCTCAACCCCCAGATTTCACTGTTTACGACACAACAAATTCAAAAATTACAAGCAATATTATAAAAACAATTTGTATAGATAATAATAACAACAAATGGTTTGCAACAGGAGATTGCTTCAGTGGAGGCGTGCTTGTTAAATTTGATGGAAAAGATTTTACGGTTTTCAATAAATCAAATTCAAAAATTCCCGATGTCTTTATTACTGCAATTGCTTGCGATAAAGATAATAACATCTGGCTTGGCACTAAAACAGGCGGTTTGACTAAGTATGATGGAACTAATTGGGAAACTTTCAATACATCAAATTCGCAATTACCCGATAATCATATAAGATGTATTACAACCGAAGATAATGGAATTATATGGCTCGGCACAGATAAAGGTCTTGTGAAAATCGAAAACGAAAAATGGACTATTTTCAACAAAACCAATTCTCTTCTGCCACACAATAATGTAAATTTTATCACTATCGATAAACAAAATTTCAAATGGATTTCTACCGATAACGGAATTGCAAAATTTGATGGGACCAACTGGATAATATTTGATAAAAAAAACACACACATTTCTGATAATCTCACCGGCTGCATTGCAATTGACAAATCTGATAACAAGTGGATTGTTTTTTGGGGCGGCATTGCCAAATATGATAATACGAACTGGGAAATTTATAATAACTCTAATTCAGGTTTACCGGCATATACAGATTATTTTATTGCAATTGACAACAATGATACAAAATGGATTGCCACAAATTACGGGCTTGTGAAATATGATAATAAAAAATGGGAAACGCTAACACCCCAAAATTCAAAGATTCCTGATTTTTTTATAAATAAACTTGCTATTGATAAAGATGGTAAGCTTTGGCTTGCTTCGCAAAACGGCTTGGCTATTATTAAATAAATAATAATTTATTTCCATGAACAAAGTAAACGACATAATTAAATTCCTTAAATCTCAAAGTTCAGAGAAAAATAAAGAAGGAATGGCACGATTTGGAATAAAAGTTGAAAAAGCATTTGGCATATCAATACCTATACTCAGAAGTATTGCAAAAAAGAATAAAAAAAATCATGAGCTTGCTTTGCAACTTTGGAAAACCGGTTATCACGAGGCAATGATTCTTGCAAGCATGATTGATGCTCCTGATGAAGTCAGCAGCAAGCAAATGGATGAATGGATAAAAGAATTCAATTCTTGGGATTTGTGCGACCAGTGCTGCCTTAATCTTTTTGCATATTGTGACAATGCATTTGAAAAAGCAATGGAATGGACAAAACGCGAAAAAGAATTTGAACGTCGTGCCGGCTTTGCATTAATGGCTTGTCTGGCATTCAAGCACAAAAAAGCAAACGATGAAAATTTCTATCAGTTCTTTGAACCAATAAAAAAATATTCCACCGACGAAAGAAATTTCGTAAGAAAAGCTGTTAACTGGGCATTGCGTCAAATCGGGAAAAGAAACAAAACACTTCATCCGAAAGCAATTAAACTTGCAAAAGAAATAGAAAAAATAAATTCTAAAAGCGCCAGATGGATTGCCAAAGATGCAATACGCGAATTAACTTCCGAAGCGGTTATTAAAAGAATTAATAAATAATAATGAATAATTAATAATAAAAAACGCAACTTAAAAGGACATGAATTATTATTTATTAATTTATTTAAGTCCTATTTTAGGTGCGTCCCTTTTGCTATCCATTTTTTCTTTTGCTTTGTTTTTAGGATTGCGGGCATCAACGTCAATTTGTAAATTCCATTTTCCTTTTTTTAAAACAAAAGCATCACAGCTCATATCAGGTCCGTAAAATTGGAATTGTCCATTCATTTGTTGCCCGGGAGGCGACAGATGGTCGAAAATTATCATTTTATCTTTTTTATAAAATTTAAGTGACATAATTACTTGTGGTGAAAATTCAAATATTACTCTTGATAATACTTTTTTTTCTGCAACAAAAATTGGTTCTCCAAAAACAGGTTCTTTATTTTCATTAAAAGATAAAACATCAATAACTTTTTTTAAAGTGAGCTTGTCATTCCCTTTCCATCCTAGCAAAGTATAATATCTTTTGCCATTACATTTAGTTAAAATCATATCATAATATAATGCACCATACCATTTATTCGCATTTAGATTTTCAGTAAAAGGTTTTTGTATTCCATCAGATTTATCAACAAGTTTTGTGTCTTTCCTGTTTTTCATCTGAATTATTCCATAATACTTATAAGTGCCGTCAGATTTAGGAAAATACCAAGTAAAAATTCTTATTTTTTTATCAGAAGAATATAAATGGGTTGCTGTTTTCAGTGAATCAAATTTATAATTGAATGCACCAGGTTCATTAAGGGCTTTTTCCAGAATTTTCTCAAACTTTTGATTTGTCCTGTATTTCAAACTGTCATCTTTTGAATATAGCATTACTTTTCCAAGCATCTGCAAGGAATCTTCATAACTTCTAAATACATCAATATTCTGCGAAAAGGCAAATGAACAAACTAAAACAAATAGCAGAATGAATAAAATATTTCTCATGCGTCTTATAAATTTTGTTAATTTTATTGCTGTAAAGTTAATAAAACTTCATATTAAAAAATGATTTACGAAAAAAAGATTACGACATTTATAAAACTTGGAAATTTCCTTTCTTATTTTGTTAATGACAAAAACAATAAAGCAAATAAGGAAAAATATTTATTAGAGTTTTATTCTAAATTTGAAGAATTAATAAAAACATCATTTCATTATAATGGCTGGTTCACTGAAGAAAACGTAAGGACTGCCATTTCATCAATAGCACAAAATCTTTCAAAAGAAAAGCTTGAAAAATGGCTTAAAAAATATCCCGAAAACACTTTAAATAAAAATGAAGCAAAAAGAATTGCAGTTATTTTAGCAGGAAATATTCCAATGGTTGGTTTTCATGATTTGCTATGTGTTTTGGCTACCGGAAATGTATTCATAGGAAAATTGTCTTCACAGGATAATAAGCTATTGCCCTTTATTAGTGAGATTTTATTCAAACTCGAACCTGAATTTATAAATAAAATTCATTTTACAGAAAACAAACTTGAAAATTTCGACAAAATAATTGCAACCGGAAGCGACAATACTTCAAGATATTTCGAATATTATTTTGGGAAATATCCGCATATTATCCGTAAACACAGGAATTCAATTGCAGTGCTTTCGGGAAATGAAACCACTGATGAACTCGAAAAACTTGCAGACGATATTTTTCTCTATTTCGGACTTGGATGCAGAAATGTTTCAAAAATATTTATACCCGAAAATTTTGATTTTGAAAAGTTTTTTGAAACAATGAAAAAGTATATCTATTTATCAAAACACAATAAATACCAGAACAATTACGATTATTACAAAGCAATTTATCTTATAAATAAAAATGATTTTAAAGATAATGGATTTATGATGCTTACGGAGAACTCATCCTTCTCCTCCCCTATTTCCGTAGTTTATTATGAAAAATACGATGACATTAAAAACGTTTCAAAAAAAATCGAAACTAATAAAAATAAAATTCAATGTATAGTTTCAAATTTTACTGAGATAGGGAACAAAGTAGATTTCGGCAAAACACAATTTCCGGAACTTTGGTATTATGCTGATGATATTGATACAATTGAGTTTTTGGTAAGTCGATAAAAAGTTTATTGTTAAAAAAACTGTTTAAAAGTTATGTACATAAGAGCAAAAAAATATTTAGGTCAGCACTTTTTAAAAGATGAAAACATTGCAAAAAAAGTTGTTGCTGCTCTTTCTGCCGACTCCAAAAATGTTTTAGAAATTGGACCCGGCACAGGTGTGTTGACTAAATATCTGCTTGAAAATAAAAAATTAAATTTCTACGTTATTGAAATTGACAACGAATCGTCTGAATTTCTTGAATTACACTATCCACAATTAAAAGATAAAATCATAAAATCGGATTTTTTAGAATTCAAGATTGAAAATATTTTTGAAGAACAATTTTCTATTATAGGCAACTTTCCTTACAACATTTCAAGTCAGATTTTATTTAAAACTCTCGAGAATAGAAACAATGTAACTGAAGTTATCGGTATGTTTCAGAAAGAAGTTGCTGAAAGAATTGCCTCAAAGTCAGGAACAAAACATTGCGGAATACTCGGCGTTTTGATGCAGGCATTTTACAATATTGAATACTTGTTTACTGTTGACGAAACTGTTTTCTCGCCTCCACCGAAAGTTAAATCGGCAGTGATACGAATTACAAGAAACAATATTCAAAAACTTGATTGCGATGAAAAATTATTTTTCAAAGTTGTAAAAACAGCGTTCAATCAACGAAGGAAAACATTGAGAAATGCACTTAAAATATTTGAAATTAATAAAAATATTTCGGAAAATATTATTTTTAATAAACGTGCAGAAGAACTTACGGTGAGTGATTTTATTGATTTAACAAATCTGATTGAAAGTGAATCAGAAAAACGACATCACCAATAAAGTTAAAGAGAGCATAACTAAAATTACAACTGCCGTAACACCAACAATATTGTAAAAAGGTTTATTTACATGCACCCCCATTATTTCTTTTTTGTTGATAAGAATAATCATGCAAACAAGAACAACAGGCAAAAATACTCCGTTAGCAACCTGCGACCACAGAGTTATAACTATTAGCGGAGCGTTAGGAATAAGAATTACACATACAGCAATAAAAATAATTGTTGTAAAAAGATAATAAAATTGCGGTGCTTCATTCCATTTTTTATCAATTCCGGCTTCAAATCCGAATGCTTCGCAAATATAAAATGATGCAGCAATAGGTAATATTGCTGCAGAAAACACCGATGCAATAAAAAGTCCGAATGCAAAAATCATTGAAGCAAAAGAACCGGCTAATGGTTTTAAAGCTAAAGCAGCATCTTTTGCCTCTACAATATTAATTCCATTTTTATTCAGAGTTGAAGCGCAAGCAACAATTATAAAAAAAGCTACTACTACGGTAAGAACGCTACCTATAACAACATCCCAAACAGTATATTTCAAATCTTTTATTTTCAAACCTTTTTCAATAACCGATGACTGCATATAAAACTGCATCCACGGAGCAATAGTTGTACCCACAATGCCAATAATAATTGCTATATAAGCAAAATTAAGTTTTATCTCCGGTTTTACAACGGCTCTTCCTATTTCGCTCCACTGGGGTTTTCCCATAAACGCAGATACAACATAAATAAGTAAAAACAAACTGAAGAATAAAAATACCCTTTCAGCAATTCTGTAATTGCCTTTAACAACCAAAAACCAAACAGCAATAGCAGAAAGCGGAACCGAAATGTATTTACTTATGCCAAATACGTGCATGCTTCCTGCAACACCTGCAAATTCAGTAGTTGTATTACCTATATCGGCGAGCAGCAAACCCAGAAAAATAAAAAATGTAGTTTTAACACCTGAATTTTCACGAATTAAATCGGCAAGTCCTTTACCTGTTACAATTCCCATTCGGGCATTCATTTCCTGAATAATAACAAGCACAAAAAAAGCAGGAATAAGAGTCCATAAAATTTTATATCCATACAAGGCACCCGCGACAGAATATGTAGTAATACCACCTGCATCATTATCAACACTGCCGGTAATGATACCCGGACCAAGTATTGCAAAGAAAATTGCAATCTGTTTCCAAAAACTTTTTTTCCTTAATTTAGTAACCATCTTTGTTTAATGGGCTTATAATTAATCAGCACATACATTTAACTAACAAATTACTTTCTGTTTGTCGTTTAAAATGTTTGTTGTTTGTAGTTAAAAAAACGACAAACAACAAACTACAAACATTCTTAACCTCTTCAATCTTCCATCAATTTATCGAGAACATCGTCAACAATAACCACTCCGAGCATTTTCATTTTTTTATTAACAACAGGAACAGCAAGCAGGTTATATTTTGAAATCATTTCAGCCAGTATATTTGTATTGTCAGTATCGTGCACAAAATTTATATTTTCATTCATAATTTGTTTAAGTTTTGTTTCAGACTCAGAAACTATTAAATCCCTAAGGGAAACTGTTGCAAGTAATTTTTCATGCTTATCAAGTACAAAAAGAGAATAAATTGTTGCTGGTTCAGGTTTCAATTTACGAAGCATATCTATGGTTTCACTTACCGTATAATTTTCACGAAAGTGAATAAAATCGGTAGTCATCAAGCTACCAACAACATCTTCATCGTATTTCATTAATTCACGAACTTCTTCCGACGCATCGGTTTTCATTTCGCTGAGGAGTTCTTCAACTTTTTCTTCTTCCATGTCATCAAGCAAATCGGCTGCTTCATCGGCAGGCATTTTTTCCAAAACATCTGCTGCTTTTTCGGTAGAAAGATTTTCTATAAGACTAACCTGAGCTTCGGGTTCAAGTTCTTCTAATACATCAGCCGCTTTTTCTTCATCTAAGGATGAGAATAAAGCAAGCTGTGTATTTCGGTCGAGGTCTTCGATAATGTCTGCAATATCAGAAGGGTGAAGTGTAGATAATTTCGATAATGGTTTTGATAATTTAATTCCCAGATGATGATAATTTATGGCTTCAACATCATCCCATAAAATAAAATCACTCGGAATATTTATCCCTGCAGGTTTCAGAATTTTATTAACAGGTCTTGCTATTCCTAATCTTCGCAAAAGACCTTCGATACCAACATCAACAGCAATAACGAAAGTTCCCGTAGATAATATTGCAAACCTGATATCATTGACTCTTTCAACTTTTTTATCATCCATGTCAACTATCTGCTTGTCGAGAATATGTTTGGCAAGAAAAAGGAAATTATCATGTTTTACATCAACTTCGTCAATCTTATTGCATTTTAGAAAATAATGGTTTCTTTTTTTATAAATATTAAAATACTCAATGTCGAGCATTTTTGTTTTATTGTGCAACTTAACTTTTGCGGCAACAAGCTTAGGCCTTTTGAAACTTATATCAACAATAATATCGGTAAGTTTTCCAATAACTTTATGAGTAGAAGAATAAATCTTGCTGTTTATGATGTTGCTTAAATAAAATGTTTTAACTGCTGGCATAAACTTCCTCCAAAAAAGATTTATCATAGAGGAAGTTCCTGTGGAATCAACCTCTTATGATGAGTTTCAATGATTTTAATATCCTCGACGGATAAGGGTCCATTTATTTTTTTAATTTTATTGTTGCAAAAGTAAAATTTATTCATAAAAAACCAACAATTAATGATAACTTTTTTACAAAAATAAAAATTTGTATTTTTACTAAATTATTTAACTACTAAATAAGTAATCGTATGAAAAAAATTTTATTATTATCAGTTTTGTTTACAGCTTCAATTATTTGTTTATCTCAAACAAAGTTCCGAAGCGGAATATTTTTACATCATTCAACCGGTGGCTGTATTTGGGGACCAAATGGTTCTTCAACAAGCATACCTCAGGAAATGACGGCATATAACATTGTTCATTCATACACAGGAGGTAATGCTGTTAGCATGACAGAGGAATGGTGGTCACCATCAGATAATGAATGGTCAACACAACATAATTTTTTTGAAGACCCAAGTCCTGTAACTGGTATTGGTTATTACACTCCAAACAACAAAATTGTTGTAATAAAATCATGTTTCCCTTCTTCTGATATGAGTGGCATGGGAAATGCATCCGATACAAATTCTCCCACAACAAAATCAATGTATAATTACAAATGGCACTGGAGGCATATCGTAGAAGCAATGAGTAAACATCCGGATAACTTTTTTGTAATCTGGACAAATGCTCCGCTTGTGGCGGGAGCAACTAATTCATCTGCTGCTTCATTATCTAAAAATTTCTGCAAATGGGCAAAAGATACTCTTGCAAATGGACTTGACCCTGTTGTCGGTGCATTTCCTTCAAATATTTATGTTTTCGATTTTTTTTCAAAACTTACTGATGCTAATGGATACCTGCAAAGTCAGTACGCTGCAAGCAGCAGCGACAGTCATCCGAATTCAGCGGCAACTGCATTGGTGGCACCTCAGTTTGTAAATGAAATATTCGATGCCGCCATTGCTTACGAATTATTAAGTGATGTTAATAATAATAATATTGATGCTGTTTCCATTTACCCTAATCCGAATAATGGAACTTTTTACATTAATGGAAATATTGAAAACACATATTTAAAAATATTTAATTTAACTGGAAATCTCATTTATGAAAAAAATAATTTTAATTTTTCAAACCCTGTTAAGCTTGATTGCATAATAAATGGGGTTTATTTTATAGCAATTGAAACTCCCAATAAAGCTTATCATTCATCCGTTATAATTCAGAAATAAAATATAAACCATAAAAATAAAAAATCATGGATATTAAAATGACAACAACAACTTTTGAACTTACAGGTTATAAAATAAAAAACAATCTGGGAGTTGTAAGGGGTATTATAGT
The DNA here is from genome assembly GCA_041671145.1 of Bacteroidales bacterium. NCBI lineage: Bacteria > Pseudomonadati > Bacteroidota > Bacteroidia > Bacteroidales > Bacteroidales bacterium. The sequence goes on from JBAZBZ010000034.1 coordinate 24,093, forward strand.
CCGTTCACGTTCAATATTCGGAAGTATCGGTGCCGGTTTTCAAACATTATTCGGCGGCGATATAACATTGATGTCGGAACTCTGTGAAAAAACACGACTTGATGCTTTCACTCAGATGATTGAGCACGCCGAATCTCTTGGCGCAAATGCCGTGGTTGGTGTAAGATATGAATCTACCGAAATAATGAGCGGTGTTACTGAAGTTTTATGTTATGGAACCGCCGTAGTTGTGGAATAAAAAGATATTACGGGTTTTATTGTGATGACTATATTGCCAAATATGGCGTGAGAGATGTATACTGATTTTCGGGATTTATTTTTTTATTTCTTTAAGATATTCTAAAAACTTCATCATTCCTTTTTTCTTCAAATCATCAAATTCATAACTCAAATTTTCAAAGAGATATTCGCGAAGATTGATATTATATGGATTGTCATTATTGGCATACCATTCACTAATAACAGCTTTTTTATTTTCAACACCGTATTTAATTGCCGCATTGAATTTATCAATAAAATCACCATGCAATTTCTTATTTGCAATCCAGCATGCGAAAACAAATGGCAATGAAGTGAATTTACGCCATTCATCTGCCAAATCAAAAACATACTCGAATTTATCTTTAAGTTCGAAATTCTTATCGCCAATCACAACACCTGCAATATTATTTTCTATATTGTCAATATAATTTTCCTCTGCATTGAGCCATTCTGGGTTAATCCTCCAGTATTTTTGTGCAAGAATGCGCACAAGATTTATTGATGTTTTTGACTTGCAATCTAAAAATATTTTTTCGATTTTATTCAAAGGAACATTGCTGTATAGCTCAACTGTCTTCGCTTTTCCAACTGCCCCAATACAATAATCAGAATAAATATAATATTCTTTCAACAAAGGAATTACTGCAACAGGAACAATACCTATATCAACTTTATTATTTAAAAGCTTTTCTGCAGCCACTGACGGCACATTGTAGAGCAATTCGGTCTTGTTATCAATTGGCTTTTTTTTCAGTCCATAAACAAAAGGAAGGGTATTTAAAAACGGTATTAATGATATTTTCATAATAAATTTCTTCTGTTTTAATTTATCAATTTGCAAACCTAAATTAATTTCAACAAATAGAAAAAAGTTTTTTATGAAAATATCTAAAATGCCTGAAGTTTAAAGTATTCCATTGAAGAAGAATTGCAGTCGGTTTTAAAAAACTCCTTAATATCATACATTTTTTTTAACAACTAACATAAACTTTTAATCTTATTTTTTGAATTTTACAAATTTGATGTAAGTTTGTGCAATTCAAATTTAAAATTTCAAACAGATGAAAAACTTCGATTACAAAAAAGTATTACCACACATCATTGCAGTTTTATTTTTCATACTTATTACTGTAGTTTATTATAGTCCTGCCACATTTCAGGGAAAAAAATTAAAGCAGGATGATATTACGCGAAATGTGGAAATGTCGAAGGAAGTAAATGACTTTCGTGCAGCAACTGGCAAGGAGGCACTGTGGACAAATTCAATGTTCGGCGGAATGCCTGCCTACAACATTTCCGTTAATTACAATGCAAATCTGATGAATTATGTTGTTCGCATTTTGAATATTGGCTTTACTCATCCTATCGGAATACTTTTTATCACATTACTTGGTTTTTATCTTTTGCTTATATGTCTTAATATAAATCCATGGCTCAGCATATTCGGAGCTGTAGCTTACGCTTTTTCGTCATACTTTTTCATAATTATCGAAGCAGGACATAATTCAAAAGCTGCAACAATCGCATACATAGCGCCTGTTATTGCCGGAGTTATCATGTCATTCAAGGGGAAATATTTCTGGGGTGGAGTCATAACCGCATTATCACTTGCTCTTGAAATAAGAGCTGCTCATCCTCAGATTACTTATTATTTGTTTTTCATTGTTGTTATTTACGGAATTATTGAATTTATAAATGCCATAAAATATAAAACATTTCCGCGATTTTTAAAATCAACAGTTGTTTTGATTATCGCAGGAATAATCGCTGTAGGAACATGTGCAACAAGTTTATGGGCAACTTATGAATACGGAAAATACTCCACACGCGGAAAATCGGAATTAACATTCGACAAGAACAACAAAACTTCCGGATTGGATAAGGACTATGCAACAAGCTGGAGTTACGGAAAGCTCGAAACCATGACACTTTTAATTCCCAATTTCATGGGCGGCTCTTCAACGGCATCATTGGGAAAAAATTCCGAAACCTATAAAATGCTTAATGATAACGGTGTTCCTAATGCCGAAGAACACATAAAATATCTGCCTTTATATTGGGGAACACAGCCGTTTACATCAGGGCCTGTTTATGTGGGTGCAATAATTTTCTTTCTCTTTGTTTTCGGTTTATTTGTTGTTAAAGGCACTTTCAGATGGTGGCTTTTGTTTGCAACAATTTTCTCGGTATTGCTTGCATGGGGAAGAAATTTTATGCCGCTTACGGAATTTTTCCTTGACCATTTTCCCGGATATAATAAATTCCGCTCTGTTTCAATGATACTTGTTATAGCTGAATTTGCAATGCCGCTAATGGCTATACTCGTACTCAATAAAATTTTCGAAGAAGAAATTGATGTAAAAAGAATTTTCAAACATCTGAAAAATTCATTCTACATAGTTGGCGGAATATGCCTTCTGTTTGCACTTTTCGGAGGAAGCTTATTTGATTTCACAAGCAGCGGCGATTCCGAACTTAAAGACAGCTTGAAATCAGTCGGCTGGCCCGATAATCTTATAAACGGAATGTTAGCCACATTGCCAACCGACAGAGCTTCATTATTGCGTTCCGACGCTTTCCGTTCGTTTATTTTTATTCTGCTTGCAGCAATTACAATATGGGCTGTAATTTATAACAAAATCAAAAAAGAATATGCATGCATTATTTTAATTGCACTTGTTTTAATTGATATGTGGGCAATTGACAGACGCTATCTGAACAATGACGATTTCATTACAAAACAAAAAGAAAACAGCATGCATGAGCCAACTCAGGCAGACCAATATATTCTGCAAGACCAATCGCCCGATTACCGCGTTTTAAATCTTGCAGTAAATACATTCAATGATGCCAGCACTTCATATTTTCATAAATCCATCGGAGGTTACCACGGTGCTAAAATGAAGCGATATCAGGAATTAATAGAATTTCACATTTCAAAGGAAATTCAGGAAATATTTTTTGCATTTAAAAATCATCCTTCCGACACCACGATAGATGCCGCTTTATCAAAACTCGGAGTTATCAATATGCTCAACACACGTTATATTATTTATAATTCTGAAGCCCCTCCATTAAAAAACAAATACGCATCAGGTAATGCATGGTTTGTTGATAATTATAAATTAGTTAATAATGCAGATGAAGAAATAACACAATTAAATAAAATCAATCCCGCTACAACAGCATTAATTGACAAAAGATATTCCGACTTAATAAAAAATTACAAAAACACTTTTGAACCAACCGCATCCATAAAGCTTGAATCATACAAGCCAAATGACATCGTTTACAATTCAAAAACAAGCAAAGAGCAACTTGCAGTATTTTCTGAAATATTTTATGATAAAGGATGGAACGTTTATGTTGATGGTGAAAAGAAACCATATTTCAGAGCAGATTATGTATTGCGAGCAATGCTCGTACCGGCAGGACAACATAAAATAGAATTTAAGTTTGAACCAAAATTATATTATGTGGGAGAAAAAATCTCGCTGGCAAGTTCGCTTCTTATTTTACTTATTGCTTTTGGAGGTATTGCAGTTGAATTGAGGAGAAAAAAATAAAATTCCCACACAATGAGAATAATTTCGCTTTGTTTTTTTGCCATTATTTATACGCAATTAGATTAGATTATTTTTATTTATTTTTGTATTATTACAACATATTTTTTTACTTAAAAGAAATTAAAAATGGAAAACTTAATTTTAAAATACTTGTCTGAGAGAATGGACAAGCAGCATGATGAAGAAAAAGAAAAAGGTTCCGTTATAACTATATCAAGGGAATTCGGGTGCGAAGGATACGAACTCGCCGAGTTACTTATAAATGCTATTAATAAAAAAAATAATGATAAAAAAGAACATCCCAAATGGATAGTTCTGCATAAAGATATATTGGAAGAAGCTGCTTTGGAATTAAATTCCAAACCTCATATTATTTCTCATATATTTAATGCCGAAGAGCGCGGGTTCCTTGCTGAATTGATTGCTTCTTTTTCAGGAAGCACTCATGTAAGTGATGAAACCATCAAAAATGCCATAACAAAAATCATATTAGGATATGCTGAAAAAGGGCATGTGATAATTGTGGGCAGAGGTGGATGTATTATATCAAGGATGGCACCAAAATCATTACATATAAGAATTGTTGCTCCTTTTGAGATGAGAGTCGAAATTGTTGCAAAACGTTTTAATATAAGTCCGTCACAAGCTAAAGAAAAGATAGAAGAAATGGACAAACATAGAAGTGCCTTTTTGAGTTTATTCAAATGTGCTTTAACTGACAACGAACTTTTTGATATAACATTTAATCGTAAAAAATTCACGAAACATGAAATTACCGATACGATTATTAAAATAATTGAAGATAAAAATTTTATTTAAATCAACTAATGTTGCAAACTTCTAATAACAGGTTTCATCAGAAATGATAAGCATTTACGCCATTAACTATTTCACCATTTCCACAAACTCTTCCTCTGAAATAATTTTAATATTAAGTTCTTTTGCTTTTTTATATTTCTCGGGTCCTGTATTTTCGCCTGAAACCAGATAATCGGTTTTTGAAGAAACAGAACTTACATTCTTACCGCCGTTTTCCTCAATTGTATTTTTAATTTCGTCTCTTGAAAAATTTTCAAAAGTGCCGCTAACAACAAATGACTTCCCCTGAAGTTTATCTGACTTTATTTTTGAAACATTTCCGTTTACTTCAAATTGTATTCCTTTATTTTTAAGACGTTCAATTATTTTAATATTATTTTCATTTTTAAAATAGTTAATAACACTTTCTGCAATCTTATCCCCTATTTCTTCAACCTGTATTAACTCATCAAAAGTTGCTTTTGCAATATTGTCAATACTTTTAAAATGACTTGCTATTTTCTTGGCAATATTTTCTCCTACATAGCGAATTCCGATTGCATACAGAACCCTTTCAAATATTACCTTTTTGGAATTTTCTATTCCCTTTAAAATATTTTCAACAGTTTTTTCTTTAAAACTTAATTTCTTTTCTTTTTTATTTTCCGTTGCTTTAAAAACTTTTTCTAATCCTATTAATTTCTCATAAGTCAAGTCGTACAAATCGGCAATATTTTTTACAATGCCGTTATCATAAAGCATTTCGATTTTTCCTTCACCCAAGCTATCAATATTCATTGCTTTTCTGCAAATAAAATGTTCGAGTTTACCTTTTAACTGTGGTGGACAATTTTCTTCATTCGGGCAATAATGAATCGATTCGTTTTCTTTTCTTATCAAAGGAGTATTACATTCAGGGCAAGTTTCAATATACTTTACAGGCACTGAATTTAAAGGTCTTTTGGAAATTTCTATTCTTGTAATTTTCGGAATTATTTCGCCGCCTTTTTCAACATAAACCATATCGCCAATTCTCACATCAAGTTTTTTCACAACATCGGCATTGTGAAGTGTCGCACGTTTTACAACAGTTCCTGCAAGCTGCACAGGTTCGAGGTTTGCAACAGGAGTAATTGCACCGGTTCTGCCAACCTGAAAATCTATAGAAAGAAGTTTTGTTAAAACTTCTTCGGCTTTAAACTTATACGAAATTGCCCATCGTGGTGATTTTGCAGTAAAACCAAGCTGTTCCTGTAATTTATATGAATTGACTTTTATAACAACTCCGTCAATATCAAACGGAAGTTTTTTTCGTTCTTCATTCCATGATGAAATGTAATTAAAAACACAGTTTATATCTTTACATTTAACCATATAATCAGAAACCTTGAAGCCCCAATCTCTTGCCGCTCTTAAATTTTCGTAATGAGAATCAAACGGAAGATTGTCGCATAACATGTGATATAAAAAACAATCTAATCCACGCTTCGCAACTTCCGATGAATCCTGCATTTTTATACTTCCTGCTGCTGCATTCCGCGGATTCGCAAAAAGCAATTCACCTGTTTCCTCACGTTCTTTATTTAGCATTTCGAAACTTTTGCGAGGCATTATTATCTCACCACGTATTTCAAATTCTTCTGGAAAATTATTACCTTTTAATTTTAGCGGAATGCTTTTAATAGTTCTAATGTTCAATGTAACATCATCTCCACTTTCACCATCACCTCTTGTAACTGCCTGAAACAACAAACCATTTTTATAGGTCAACCCTATTGCAACTCCATCAAATTTCAATTCACAAACATATTCAAAATCGCTGCCAATTGCTTTTTTTACTCTTTCATCAAAATCCCTAAGGTCATTTTCGGAATATGTATTTCCAAGTGAAAGCATCGGATACTTATGTAAAACTTGTTTGAATTCTTTTGTAATGCCGCCACCTACTCTCTGTGTCGGCGAATCGGATTGAGCAAATTCAGGAAATTTATTTTCAAGTTTAATAAGTTCTTTCATAACCAAATCATACTCATAATCGCTAATTACGGGTTTTGCCAAGTCATAATAGAGTTTATTATGCTCTTCGATTTGCTTTGTTAATTCCTGAATTTTTATTTTAGCTTCTTTCTGATTCATAAACAAATAATAAAATTTATAAAAACAAGATACAAATATATTTAACTTTCGACAAAGTTTTGTGTACAAGATTTTAATTTAAAAAAATAGTTAACATAAGAATTCAAACAGAAATTAAAAATAAATATGTATATTTATTTTTTCGATTCATAAGAATGTATAAAAAACTACTTTTTTTTACGATAATTTTATCCGTCAATTTCGCTTTAGCACAAGTGAGTGAGTTTTTCGTACACTAAAATTAAGATTTAATTTTAATATACTTAAATATGTTTTTTTACATTTCAAAAATATTATCATTTCTCTTAAATCCATTTATGTGGATAGCGATTCTGCTTTTTGTTTCTTTATTTTCCAAAAATCAAACACAAAAAAAACGTTCTTTTATATTGGCTCTGCTTCTGCTGATTATTTTTTCCAATACTTTTATTTTCAACAAAGTCATGTATTGGTGGGAAGAACCTGCCGTAAATCAAAATAGAATCACACAGCCGTATGATGTAGGAATTGTTCTCGGCGGCGGAATTGCCGTGAACGACCCCGAAATGAGCCGCATAAATTTCAGGAGCAGTACCGACAGGTTTTTGCAGACATTATCTCTTTATAAATTAAAAAAAATAAAAAAGATTTTACTTGTCGGCGGTGATGCACGACTTTTTAAAAACGATGAAAAAGAGGCGGAAACATTAAAAAAATACATGCTCTTAATAGGTATTCCCGACTCCGATATTATTATTGAAACAAATTCCGTGAACACATATCAGAATGCTGTTTACACAAAAAAAATTCTTGTCGATAAATTCCCTAAAGGAAAATACCTTCTTATAACCTCGGGTTACCATATAAAAAGAGCAATGGCTTGCTTTGAAAAAGCAGGCGTAAAGGTATTTCCATACAGCGTTGACCGCCGCTCCGGTAAAACCAGCTACGATATTGATTTGCTCCTTATTCCAAGTGTCGAAACCCTGTGTTCATGGAATGGCTTGTTTCATGAATGGCTCGGATACTTCAGTTATTTAATAATGGGATATGTTTAATAGTTTAAAGTTTAATGTCTAAAGTTTAAAGTTTCGGGATTTTGTTGTTTGTGCAAAACCTCGATATTCATTTTTTATTTTCAAAAAGTTTTGAATAATAAAATTTTCATCAGGGTAAAACAAAAGTTTTAATCTTTCAATAAATTTTCAAGCAAAATTATAAACCTATTTCTTTTTGTTTTTTAATGCAATTGCTCTATTATCGAAATATTGAGCTTTTTCTTTATTGCCAAGCAACTTGTATGTTAATGCTAAATTATTAATAATATTCAAGCTATTGGGGTCAATCTTGTATGCAGCTTCGAGTACATTAACTGATTTATCGTATCTTTTCTGAATTCCATAAGCTACTCCGAGATTTGTTAATGTTATCACATCATTGGAGTTTAAGCTAATTGATTTTTCGAGGTAAAAAATAGATTTGTCAAGGTCGTTCTTATATTGCCCGTATAATGTACCTAACTTAAAAACCACATATTGATTTCCTTGATTCTTGCTATATAATATTTCATAATAATAAACTGTTGAATAATTAACTTGACTTTGCATGCACTTTTTATTATATTTCTTCTATAAAACATTTTCAATAAGTTAAAAATTAGTTTTATATCAGGTTTATGTATAAATGTAATTTTTATGTAACTTTGTAAATAAACAAACTATTACTAAGATGAAAAACATATACATTTTGTTGATTTCATTGTGTACAATAAATATTGCAAATGCACAGTGGCTAACATTAAATTCAGGAACAACACAATTTTTGCGTTCAGTTTATTTTGCAAATGAAAGTGTGGGTTATGTTGTTGGTGGAACATGCAGCAATAACATTATTATTAAAACCACAAATGCTGGACTGAGTTGGACGCCAAAAAATCCTGGCATCTCAAATATTTTGTATTATGTTTTTTTTACAAACCAAGATACTGGCATTGCTGCTGGTGCAAATGGTGTAATAATAAAAACAACTGATGCAGGAGAAAACTGGTCAACAAAATATTCTGGTACATCAAACGAATTATATAAAGGTTTTTTCACAAATTCACAAACAGGATATGTTGTGGGTGCAAATGGCACAATAATTAAAACTACAAATGGAGGTAACAATTGGTCTTTGTTAAATTCTGGTACTTTAAGTAATTTTTATCATGTTTTTTTTACAAATAACAACACAGGTTATGCTGTTGGAGATAGCGGTGTAATAGTTAAAACAACTAATAGTGGAGCTAATTGGTCAAAAACTTGCTTAAATAGTTCATATTTAAATGCCTCAATTTACTTTATTGATGATACTACTGGGTTCATAGCAGAATATAATGGCATTATTCTTAAAACTACAGATGCAGGAAAAAATTGGTCAAGCCAGATTAAGTCAGGTTCTTTTAGCGATGTTTGGTTCACGGACAATAAAAACGGGTACATTGTTGGTCAGGCTGGTTTTATACTGAAAACAACAGATTGCGGAACAAATTGGTATACACAGTCTTTTAGTAATCCTAATGAAAATTATGTATTTTTATTTTTCATAAATTTCAATACCGGCTATATTGTAGGCAGCAATGGATTAATACTGAAAACAACAAATGGGGGTGGCAATTCGATAAATGAGCTAAAAAATAATTCAATTGATATGATAATTTACCCTAACCCTACAAAAGATATATTAACAATAGAAATACCCGAAACAGAAAAAGAAAACATTTTGTCAATTTGTAACATAAATGGACAAGAATTAATTAAACAGGAAATAAAAAGCAACAAAACACAAATAGATATAGGCAAATTGAGAGGCGGAGTTTATTTTGTGCAGCTTATAAGTGAAAAAAAAGTTATAACAAAAAAAATAACAATAAATTAAAAAAAATAAAATCTAATTTAAAAATAGATTCATTTTAAATTTTCAATAATTTTCTCATCAACATTATAACCAAGTTCTTTTGCTTTATTAACATTTTCAAGTGCATTTTTCTTATCGTTCTTAAACGAATAAATAACAGCCATTTTGTAATAAGCCATAGCATTACCGGGTTCAAGTGATGTAATTCTTTTATAATCTATCAATGCATCATCATATTTTTTAAACTCCGATTCAAGTATTGCTTTGTTAAAATATGTATTTATATCATTAGGATTTAGCTGAATTGCCTTGTTGTAATCTACAATTGCAAGTTCATAATTTTTTGTCATCGCATAAAAATTTGCTCTATTGCTATATATATCAGAAGAATTGGGAGATAACTTTTGTGCTTTATCAAAATTTATTATCGCTTCATTTAAATTTCCCTCAATACATAATTGAATTGCAAGATTCATATAGCCAGCATAATTATCCGGTTTCAACTGGATTGTTTTCATGAAATCTTCTTTTGCGATACTATTTTTCTGCATTTCCCTGTATATCGTACCACGACGTATATAATTTTCATAATCGGAAGGATTAATTTGTATTAATTTGTTTATGTCATTAATTGCATTTGAAAAATCATTTCTTTTGGAAAGTATGTCTAAACGTGCTGAAATTGCCTGTACGTAATTTGGATTTCTTTCTATTGCAGTGCTAAAATCATTTAAAGCTAAATCTATTTGTTTATTTTCAAAATAAAAAACAGCTCTGTTGAAATATGCGAGTTCATTTTTAGGATAAACTTTTATCATTTGAGTCCATAATTTTTCACTATTTTCCCATACTTTATTCTGCTTAAAGGTAAGAACAGAAAGAACAGCAACAACCACAATAGTTATAGCAACTATAATTTGTTTATACTTTATATATTTTGGATTTTCAATGGCATTTCCATATAAGTCGCCTATAATATAAAACAATCCGATTGATGAAATATAGAAATATCGGTCAGCGGCAATTGCAGAGCCAACTGAAAGTATTTGTAAAATTTGCAGTACATTAAAAAAGAAAAACAAAAAACCGAAAATTATTTTTTTACCTTTTTTCGCAGAATAAATTACAAGTCCGAATACAACAAAATTTATTATTGGCGAAATAAAATATATCATAGGAATTGAATCATTGATTTTATATGGATAAGGATGAATAGCAGCCAAACCAAATGGCAGAAACATTTTATACAAATAAAAAAATAAACTGTAGTTTGCAAGAAAAAATCTGTCTGTACCCGAATATGCACTGCCAACATTGTTTATAAAAGTTGATGCCCCCTGCATTTTCTGAACATAAATTGCAACAAGTCCGAATACAAATGAAATTGCAAGAAACGGGATTTTATCAATTATAATTTTAAAATTTACTTTCTTCATTTGCAAATAATCAATCAATAAAAGCATTATTGAAAACGGCACTGCCATGGCTTTTGACAAGCACGAAAAAACAAACAACAAAGTTGTCAGCATATAAAATCTAACATCGTTTTTTTCTTTGTATTTCAGATATGTTATCAATCCTGCAATGTAAAAGAAAGCATATAAAACGTCTTTTCTTTCCGAAATCCAAGCAACAGATTCAACATGCAAAGGATGCACTCCGAACAAAACCGCTCCAATTGCAGCAATATTTATATTTGAACTTATTTTTTTTATAAAAACAAATACAAGCAAAGTGTTAAGTATATGCAAAATAAAATTCGTAAAATGATATACAAAAGGATTTAATCCCGAGATTTTATTTTCAATAGCATATGTCAACATAGTTAATGGCTGGTAATTGCCAACGTAGAAGTTTGAAAATAGAATTTTAATATTATTAAAAGAAAGATTTTTTATATCGGGATTATTTATAATATAATACTGGTCATCAAGATTCGTAAAGCTGCATTTCAACGTAGGTAAAAAACACAAAAAAGTTATTGCAATTACAAATATTGCGAATAAAATATCTTTATTTTTCTTGTTCGAAGATATTAGTTGTGGTTTGTATTGCCTTGCAGCAATAGTAGAGCCGCTTTGTTTTTTTGATTTTTTTTTATTGCTGAAATTATTACTCATATAATCAATAAAAAAAGATTTAATTATTTGTTCTTCTTATAAACTCTTTTTATCCAGCCCGGTAATATCACGGAACCAAGAAATAAGTACGGATAATACGTAATCAATCGCCAGATTAACGCAAGAGGCACTGCCCATGATAAATTAGGAATAAGGTCAACAAGAAACTTTGAAAAAACATATTCTGCTATTCCGCTTGCACCTGGCGTAGGGCTAACCAGAAACAACATTCGCATTACAAGTTGTCGGGCATAAATCAGGAAATGGTCGAAATATCCTAATTTGCTTGCAAAAAAAGCCATGAACATAAAAT
>JBAZBZ010000035.1 GCA_041671145.1 Bacteroidales bacterium
AATATTATCATCAACACTATTAAAGCCAAGCGAAAAAGAACCACAGACAGGAATTTTAGCTTCGTTGTTAATCATTACTGATACATTCACGTCTCCATGTGCCGGTGGCTGATTTGCCAGTTCCGGTGAAAAAACATTGACACCTATTATTCGTTTGATATAACTGGGTGCAACAAATGAAAAACGCATGAAATCCCCGACATTAACAAGCGAACCTATGCTTTTTACAAACCATATTTCATTTGATTTTTTATTTGTCATTTGTCTGTTTTCCTAAATTTTCCAAAACACTTTTCAGAGTGTGTGATATATCTTCCTTTGGTGGCTCATTATCTATGCAGAGTTGTATTGTCAAATAATAAGGAGCTGCGACTACACCTGTATCCATGACTTCCCCTTCAACAGTGCTGCCTTCAGCTTTGGCAAATTTATTTTTATAGTCCTTTTCTGTTGCCAGTGCCATCGGGTGCAGAGGGTATAAATCAAAATCAGAGGGAAACATTATTTTTCCGTCAATTTTAAAATCTTTTGTCAGCTTTATTGTGCTTCTGCTTTCAGATAAGGCAGGCGAAGTATAAACTGTTACTTTTTTTACATATTTATAAGTCCTGTCTGTATTGGTTGAAAACGCTACCGGTCTGTTCTGTGCTGTTATAAGCACTGTTATTTTCTGATAGTACATATTGTTTCTGTTATAATGAATGACAAATAATGAAATGGCGCAGAATACAGAGCATAAGGCAGAGAGTTAAATAAATTTTAACTCTCCGCTCTGTGCTTCTTGCTTTTTAGTAAGTAGTAACAATAGAACCCCACAAAATGAGCTTTAATGCTTGGTTTTGTTCTGTGGCAGCAGCAGTAGTGATATTCATTTCAATCAGTTGCTGTGGGTCTATTAATTTCGGATTATCAAGTTTATGATAATTCATTCTGTGGTTGCTTGTTCCGATTCCGTAGCCGAATCCATATTTGTCGGCTGTATGGTCAATTTCTCTTGACTGGAAAGTTCTGAATATTTCACAGGACATAATTCTGCTTAAAGTTTTTCCGTTTGCTTTAAGTTCAAAAATTCCGTTCAGAACAACATCAGGCAACTCGCCGAATCTGCATGACTGTACTCCTGCATTGTTCGGGGTTTTTGCAATTCCGCCCAAAAGCGACAATCCTGACATAAGGAAATATTCGTCTTTCTCGAATCTACCGAAATTCAAATCAGAAAGTCCGACAACTTTGTTGTCTCCGTCTGTTATCATTTTGATATTTGTTGATGGGTCTCCGCTCACAGTTGCAAGTTTACATACTGCAATAACGCAGTCGGCAATGTGCTTTCTGTGTTTGCCGAGGTCTTTACCAATTTCCTTGTCTTCAATCAGAGGCAATTTTTCAAGCATTTCGCCTCTTGAACCTCTTGCCCTGGCGACACCTCCTGCCGCTAAATTTTTCTTTACTTTAGCACCTTGTGCTTTTAAAAGTTTTCCAAGTTCTGTATCGTCCATTCCTAGTAATACAGCTTGATTGTCTATGATTTCTCCTAATGTTAATGACATAATTTTATTTTTTTAATTGTTTATAATTTTATTTGATTTTTGAATTGTTATTTATCCTTTGCTTATTTGCTAAATGAGTGTGGTCTCATCGTCTTCGCCTTTTAGTTCTTCCACTGATGGTTCCTCCTTTGATTGTTCTTCAGCTCCTGAAACTTTTTCAGTTACGTCCAAATCGGGAAGTGAAGGTTTATAAGGTGGAAGTTTGAGTATGACAGGATCTCTGTAAACAGGAAATTCTGCTTTTCCGCTTAGCAAATCACCTAAGCTGAATCCTTTTAAAGTTTCGAGGTTGGTAATGTCTTTGCCTTTACCGAGTGCGTTGTTTACTGCTGTTACCGCTCCGGCTGTCGTCAAGCCATAACCGATGTAACGCAATACTTCGCCCTCCTGATTGGCAAGTAAAATACCGCCTCCTGCTGTCAGTACCGGACCTATGAATTTCTTAAATCCGGTTTGGTCGCCCGACTTGATGAAACGCCTGTCTGTTTCTTTGCCTCCGATGTATCCTATCAGGAACAGTCCCGCTTTTTCAAATACGGACAATATTTGAGCGTCTTCCCAACTGGGTAAAGCGAAACTCCCAATTCCCGAAAGCAAAGAATGGCGTTTCCTTCCATGTTGTCCTTGCTGCAACTTTTCTCTGCCTTTTGCAAGTGCTTCAAGTTGCTTGTCTGTTGCTTGTCTTTTTGCCATTTTTTGAATTTTTAGTTAATGATTAAATTGATTGTGATTATTATTTTAAAGTGATAAATGTTAGTTGCTGTGGCTTTGCAGGGGCTTTGACTTTTGGTAAAGATTTCAGTTTTCCAAGTCCTTCAAGTGTATTTTTATGGCAACCGCTTACCTGCTGGGGTTTCTTTCCAATTTTCAGAATGCCGTTAATGAAGTTTTGGAATGGCGGAATAAATATGTATGCAGCTACCACTACGGCACCGGCAGCCAACATAGGATGCTCTTTTGCTTTATCAATCAGATTATCAAAAAATCCTTTTTTGTCGTCAGGATTGTCGCCTGCTCCGCCATTGCTGTTGTCGTTTGCATCTTCTTCTTTACTTATATTTTCAAGCTCTTTCGCATCGTCAGAGGAAATATCTATGTCTTTGTTGTTTACTTTTTCATCAATTGCATCAGCTTCTTTTTTGCTCAAAAGTCCGTTGTCTTTAAGAAGTTTTACAACTGCTGTAATCAATGGTAAAGCTGCAATTACAGGTGCTGCTTCCGGTCCTGAAAGGTTTATAACATCGCCTAATCTTGCTTTTTTGCTTGTCAGAATATTCCTTTTCAGAGAAACTTTACTACCGCCTGCTCTGTCTGCAAAGAGTTTTTCAAGCTGTGCAACAAATTTTTTGGATTTATTGTATTTGTCTTCGGTTATTCCTGCTGCTTTTACCTGTTCGGGTGTGGCATATCCCCATTTTGCCTTTTCTGCGAGATTAAAAAGATTGATTTTCATTACAAGCAAAAAGCTGTTTCGCATTGCTATTAAAGCAGGGTTCAGCTTTTTGAATGTCTTTGTGCCTTGTTTTAATGAAACTCCGACTTTTCTGAAAAAGCCCTTTGCTTTTTTTCGTTCAGCTTTGTTTTTTTCTTTATTCTGCTTGCGTTCTGCTTTTCTTTCTGCTTTTACTTTTTTTCGTTTGCTCTTGTCGCCTAATTCGCCAAGTCCGTCAAATTCATAAACATTATCATAATCTACTATGCCGTCCAAACCATCATCATCGGAACCAAGCAAATCATCTTCCGAAACTCCATTAATTTTGTTCAGCTTTGCTTCATTTAAAGCAAGCACTCTCAATGCTTCATCTCTTTTCGGTGTCCAGAAATGTTTGATTGCATACTCAAGCATGTCAAGAAAACCGGGAGTGTAATCAATGTCAGGGCTGATTAAATCAGGATGCTGTTTTAAAATATCTCTTGTTGCTACCAGGTGCCTGTAAACTTCATGTTCGTTTCCTTCCGTAATTTTTCCCAAGCCCAAAAGCCCTTCAACTGTTTCATCGTTTACTTCGATGTTTTCTGTGCTGTCGCTATTATCGGCGTTCTCTGAATTGTCGTTTTCGTTTCCTTCTGTGGTTTCGGTATAGTCAGTATTTTCTGATGTTTCTGCGGTTTCGCTGCTTTCTGTATCGGTCGGAATTTCTGCATTATTGTTGTCTGTGCTATAATCCTCATTGTATTGAGTTTCATCAGGTATGTTGCTGTCCTGTATTTCCGCTTCGTTTTCCTGCTCGATTTGCTGTGAAACAATAACAGGGTTATGTTTTAACAGGGCTTTCTTGTTTGCTTTTTTAGCAAGCACTACGCCTGTTTTTCTGAAAAATCCTTTTGCAATTTTTTTGTTTGCTTTTTTTATTTTTTTTGCTGCTTTCTTCGGATTTTTCTTTGTTGCTGCCTTTTTTATTTTCTTTTCAGCTTTCTGTTTTTTCCTTATTTCCTTTCTTTGCTTCTTTGGTGTTTTCGTTCTTCCAAGTCCGTCAAAGTCGTAAACATCATCTCCGTCAATTACTCCGTCCAAGTCATCAAATCCCGATAGCGAATCGTCATCATCAATGCCGAGAAGGGTTTCTTCTTCAATTCCTGCCTGCTGATTATGGGATGCTTCATTCCACGCAAGGTGCTTAAATGCTTCTTCTCTGCTTGGCGACCAGAAATGCCTTATTGCATAATCAAGCATTTCAAGAAATGCCGGTTCATAGTCAATTTTGCTGATTATTCCGGGATTGGCTTTTATTATTTCTCTTGTTTTTAAGAGATGATTATAAACGGCTTGTTCTGTTGTGTTGTCAGTGGCTCCCAAGCCCTCAATCAAATCAGTTAAATCGCTTGCAACTCCGTGCAACCCGATTATAGGTATTCCGAGTGATGTCATAGTAAAATCTTTTTTTTCTGAAAATGGTTTTTCGTAATTGAACTGGCTCACAACACAATCAATAGTGTAGTATCCGCCTGAATTGTCAGGCACAATAGGGTAAACATGCTGAAAGTATTGTTTGCCGTCATATTTGGTAATTCTTATTACAAATGGAATATTGAGGTTATAAAGGATTGTGCAGATAAATATGGTCATGCAGTCGCAGTCGCCACCTTTGTATCTGTCCGCCCAAAGCATCGCAGGTCGCCTTAGTTGTTCTTCTCCTTCTTTGTCGAGTTTGTATTGAATATGGCTGTAAACAAAATTCCAGATGTTGTTACAGGTTTCTTTGAGTGTCGGTGCTTTTAGTGTTGGTGCGAGTTTCGCTGTGTCGTAATGATATTCTTTTATGTAGTCAGCCATCAGATGAACTGTTTCATCAATACTGCCGTTCTTTTTTAAAACCGTTCTTGCAAAATCAGGAACCGGAATTAATCCGTTAAATTCCATTCCTGAAAAAATCTTTCGGGGACCAACCGCTACCAAACCGATATTTTTAAATATTTCCTGCATCAGCTTACTTTTATTGGTTGAATACTGGTTACAGGAATACCATTTGCATAAAGGGAGTATTCGAGTTTTAAATTATATCCTTTCAGAATTTGCTCGCCCTCTATTAAGTTGGTCGCCATTTTGCTCAGGTTAATTCCGAGCTGCAGAAGTGAAACTTTAAATGTTACGTCTTTAAGTACAGCTTCGCTTAGTTTATTTATTTTAGTAGTGTTGCTCTTTATGGTATTACTGCCAAGCAACTTATTGCCATCGAAAAGTTTCACATAAGGTTGTGTTATGGTTACGCTGTTTTTTGTGGGATTTTGAAGACGCAGGTCGGTTTTAATTGTTAATCCGTCTTTCCATGTGAAGTTTAATTTTAAATTTTCCGGCTGAACCTGTACTTTGTCTCCGACATTAGCTGTGGAAAGCATGTTTTTGATTACAGCGGCTCCTCCGAAAATTATTACAAGCGGTATAATTGGTATCGGCATATTTGTATTCTTTTCTTTTTTGTTTTTTTGAAAAAAGTTGCGAATACAAATATTTGTTCAGCGGTTAATCACGCATGAACACAAATGAACACATTTCAGAAAAATGAACACTTATGCTAAAAAAATGAACAGATATGACTGGAAATTGAACAGAAATGTTTAGATTTTTTTGAATATTTGACTATTTGGGAAAGAAAAAAATATTGTATCTTTACAGACAAAGGTAAAAAAATATAATTTTTTAAATTAGTTGATTCTTTACTAAAGACATGGAAGACATTTGGACAATTGATAAATTAAAATTATTTCTTCTTTTTTTTATTCCTGGTTTTATAGCCATGAAAATATATCAATTAATTATTTCATCTGAAAAGACAAATTTTTCAGAAGCAATTTTTGAGGCAATAGGTTTCAGTTGTATCAATTTTGTTCTATTTTCATGGGTACTTATACCAATTCATAGAAATAATTTTTATGAAGAATATACTTTATGGTATTATATTTTAATGTTTCTTATCCTTTTTGTTACTCCTGTATTATTAAGTATTTTGTTTATTTGCTTAACTAAACTTAAATTTTTCAAAAAACATACTATTAATCTTGTAAAAAGTTCATGGGACTTTTTATTTCAACAAAAAGAGGATTATTGGGTTGTTGTACATTTAAAAGATGGAAGGAAAATCGGAGGTCGTTATGGCTCTAAATCATTTGCCTCGTCATATCCTAGAAAAGAAACAATTTATATAGAAGAATTATGGAAAATGGAAAATAACAAATTTTTGAAAAGAGTTGATAAAACAAAAGGAATAATAATACTTGGAGATGAAATTTTATGTATAGAATTTTTTAAATAATTAAATAATTAAACTTATGTGTAAAGACAAAAATGAACAATCGCAAAATCAATCTGAACCAAAAACTGGACAGGGTGATGTTATCAAGGGGCAAGTAAATGAAAACTTGTATAATAAAAAGCCACTTAACGAGGGGTATCAACCAGTTAGGGATACAATAGACCCTTCAACTCCTCCCACTGATTCGGGTGTTCCCGATAAAAAAAGTGATGAGTAAATAATCATTATAAAAATCTTATAATTAAAACTATGCTTGACAAATTCATCAAAGAAAAAGTGGAATTAATTTCTTATTCCCAAGCTGAATTGAGTAATATTGCCACAACAGCTAACCATTTAAGAGAAATAATAAAAAACCAACCTGATTTTAATGAATCTTTTTTGGGTGGTTCATACAAAAGAGCTACAATGGTAAAAGGAGTTAGTGATGTTGATGTTTATTATCAATATACAGGAACTGGTAATCCTCAAACAGCTCTATCAAGATTGAAAACATGTTTAACAAACAGCTACCCTAATTCAGAAATAAGTCAGGATAAACCCTCTATTTTAGTTGATTTTGATAAAATTCCTTTTGAAATAACTCCATACAAGAAAAATGTTTGGGGCAATGGCATTAGTATTCCTGACAGTACTCTTATCAATTGGCAGAGTATTAATTTTGGGGAACTTGAAACAGCAATTACAGCTTTGAGAAATAAAAACCCAAAGTATATTGACCTTATTAAAATTCTAAAGTTGTGGAATAAAAATTATAATCGTGGTCTTAAAAATTTCGAGATTGAAAAGAGAGTATGTAACGGGTTTCTTTATTCTTATTCTACGAGTGCAAGCATTACTGATTGGCTTTGGACATTTTTTCAGAATAATGGATTTAATGCGGACGCTCAAAAGATTCATTCATTAATGCTCATTAATGATGAAGCAACACGGAAAACAGAGTGGTTAAAATTTATAGACAAAAAATAAATGGCAATATATACTCCACAGTATAGTTTATTCAAAATTATAAACAAACTTAGTTCCGTCAGACAAGTTGTTTTTTGGACAATTTTAGGATTGTCAATAATTCCTGTTGCATTTAAGGAATACTTTGATGGCTCTGTACTTATTAATATTATCAATATACTCAACATTGTTGGGATTAGTATGTTTTTCATTTTAGAAATAATCAGTGATTTTATTTTAATTCCACAAGCTGACAATAAAAGAAGAGACGATTTTATTGATAATTCCTTTGGTTCAATTTTTTCTCCGAGCAACTCAATTGGCTATTATGACAATGACGAAATAAGTAAAGGGCTTTACAAAGCATCAGTGAATTTATTTGAAAATTGTTTTTATACGTATTCTTTAGTTAAAGTAACTACATCAAAAAAAATAATTATACCATCAATTATGTTATTATTTATGGTTGCATTTTCTTATTATGGCTTTAAAGAAGTTCCATTTGCATTATCAGTTTTACAAGCTTTATTTTCTGCTAACATTTTAGGGTTATTAATTAAGCATCTCATTTTGTTAAATAGTTTGTCAATCATTCAAGATTATTGGATTACTTTATTTCAACACGAAGATTTAAAAGAAAATACTTTTAAGTATCAGCCCTCCATTTATCGTTATTGGTTACAATATGAAACTTTACATAGTAAGATTAATGCGGGCATACCCGAAAAAGTTTTTAAAAAATTAAATCCATTACTTACAGAAGAATGGAATAAATTAAAAGTAAAATATAATATAAGTTAGCTGATATAACACTTTTAACTAACTTTCAATTTTCTATTAATCCTCAAATGTTTTTTCAAAATATGATTTTATAAAAAATTCAATAAATGCAAACAAAAGAAAAACTCGACAATAAAGCTGACGAAATTTGGAAATCGGCAATTAAATTAAGAGGTAAATTTAAAGCGTATGAATTTCAAACGTAGTGCTTCCAGTTATTATGCTTCGTAGGATTGAATGTGTATTGGAAGAAATGCGAGAAAAAACAAAAGCGGAATTGTTACCTGAATACAAAGAATTTCAAATAAAAGACGATGATAATGTTGATGTAAAAAAGAAAAAAACACAAGGACTTGAAAAGTTAATGAAAGAAATTGAAATAGATGATTATCCTTTCAACAATAAAACTCACTGGACTATTCGTAAAATTATTGATGACAACGTAAGCCGAATTGAAAAAAACTTTCGTGATTATATAAATGGATTTTCGGCAAACATTGAGGAAATTATTGATAAGTTTGAATTTGCTGCAACTATCGGAGCAATGGATAAGAACGATGCACTTGAGCCAATTTTACGACAATATTCCAACGAACCATTCGGTCCTAAAGATTTAACTAATCTTGAAATGGGTTATATTTATGAAGAATTGCTTCGTAAATTTTCTGAACAAAGCGGAGAAGAAGCAGGAGAACATTTTACGCCTAGAGAAGTTATTCGTTTAATGGTGGAACTATTGAATATACGGCTTAACCCTAAAGATAAGAATAAAGCAATTAGCATTTATGACCCTGCTTGTGGAACCGGAGGAATGCTTTCGGTTGCCAAAGAATATTTGCTTGACAAAGCTACTACCGATAAAGAGAGAAACCTAATACAAACAGTTGTTGAGCTTTACGGACAGGAAAAGCAATCTAAAAATTACGCAATCTGCAAAGCTGACATGCTTATTAAAGAAGAAGATGCCGAGCGTATTACTCATGGAAATTCATTAGTGCCGGATGAAGAAGGATTTAAAGAACGAGGTGATTTGCACGCAGGAAAAAGTTTTGATTACATGCTCAGCAATCCGCCTTTTGGTGTTAATTGGGGCGATTATGCTGCAAGAGTTAAAAAACTTTCATACACTCGTTATAAAGGACAGTTCCCGACTGTTAAAGACGGTGCATTACTTTTTTTAATGAGTATGATTGAAAAAATAAAAGAGCCGAAAGAAGGAGGCAGCAAAATAGCAATTATATTTAATGGCTCTCCTTTAAGCAATGGCGATGCGTTGAGTGGAGAAAGTGAAATTCGTAAATATATTCTCGAAAATTATTTATTGGATTGTATTGTAATGCTTCCTGACCAATTGTTTTACAATACCGGCATTTATACTTATGTATGGATTCTTAACAATAACAAGCCAAAAGAGAAAAAAGAAAAAGTGCTTATTATAAATGCTCGTGAACAATTTAGCGATGAGCCAAAAAGCATGGGACAAAAGCGACACCGACTTGAAGTGAAGCACCGACAATGGATTGAGCAACAATATAACGAATGGAAACAAAACGATTTTTGCAAAATATTCAATTATCACGATTTTGCTTTTCATAAAGTTCAGGTAGTATTTTGGCAAACCGATGAAAACGACCAAACAATGAGCATTACAGAAAAGTTTGCAACTAAACTTAATAATAAAAATGTAAATGATAAAGTTGCTTTCTTTGGTGGTGAAGCTGAATTTGAATTTACTGTTGATAGTAAAAAAATAAATTTTAAATTAACTGCTAAAGATAAATTTGAAACAGTTTTTGCAAATCACTTAAAGCAACAATTTTCTAAAGAAACAGCAGAAATTAAAACTGCTGATATTTTTAAATGGTGGCAAATAAATTACGAAACAAAAACAGAATGCGTTTACACACACCGCCATTATATTACCGACTTTGAATATATTCCATTTGATGAAAACATTGAAGAATTTATAAAACGTGAAATCGACAAGCCGATTATTTATATTGATAATAATCCAAGCGTAGGTTACGAAATACTTCCGAATAAATATTTCTTTAAATATGTAGCACCGCCAAAAGCAGAAGACGTATTGCAGGAGTTTTGGAAATTGGAAAAACAAGCTGAAAATATCATTAATCAATTAGAAGGAAAACATGCAACAGTATAGCACCTATAAGCCAAGTGGAATAGAGTGGCTGGGTGATGTGCCAAGCCATTGGAAGATTGTGAGAATTAAAGACCTGCTAAAAGATTTTGGAGGTGATGGTTTTCCTATTGAAAAACAAGGTAAAAAGGAAGGTGATTTTCCATTTTTAAAAGTTAGTGATATTAATGGTAAGGATGATTTTGTTTCTACTGCAAATAATTATATTGATGAAAAAGAATTGAAGCAAAATGGCTGGAAAATAATCCCTGTTTTTTCAATGATAACAGCTAAAGTTGGAGAGGCACTAAAGAAAAATCATAGAAAAATAAATTTAGTTGATTGTTGCATTGATAACAATATGATGGGCTTGGTAATTGATGATAATAAGAAATTAGGAATGAAATATTTTTTCTACTTATCAAAGGAAATTGATTTTGATTTTTTTGAAAAACCAGGAACAGTACCTTCGTTAAATATGGTTTTGTTTAGGCATTATAAGATTCCGCAACCACTTTTCAATGAGCAAACCGCCATTGCTTCATATTTAGACCAAGCCACAGCTAATATTGACAAAGTAATTGCTACAAAACAACAACAATTAGAAAAATTAGAACGATATAAAAAAAGCAAAATACACGAATGCGTTACAAAAGGTTTAAATCCGAATATTAAATTTAAAGATAGCGGTATTGAATGGATTGGAGTGATACCGGAACGTTGGAAGGTTGAAAGAATCAAAGATGTTGTTGAATTGAGAAACATAAAAACATCCGAAAAATCTGAAGAAAAAGATTACATTGAATTGGAAGATATAGAACAAGGCACAGGTAGAATTATTGGATTTAGAGACACAACAGAAGTTTCAAGTGATGTAACAATTTTTAAAAAAGGAGATGTTCTCTTTGGTAAGTTGAGACCTTATCTTGCAAAATATTGGTTAGCTGATAGAGATGGAAAATGCACAGGTGAAATTATTTCATTCAACTGTTTGAAAATTTATAATGCCTTTTTTAAATACTTTATTGGTTCGCCTAAATTTATTGAAATCTGCACTGCTGTTTCTTATGGTGCAAAAATGCCAAGAGTTGATTGGACAAGACAGATTGCCTATTTCTACATTGCTTTCCCAAACATAAAAGAACAAAAAGAAATAGCAGAATATTTAGATAATTTTTGCACAAATATTACAAACGAAAAAAACATTATAGAAAAACAGATAACTTGTTTGCAACAATATCGTAAAAGTTTAATTCACGAGTGTGTAACAGGTAAAAGAAAAGTTATATGACAGAAGAAGTTTTCCATAATCATATTTGCGAATATCTGAAAACAAATTTCGGTTATAGAACTTTGTCTGCAACCGATATTGCTGATAAAGAGTTTTTTTTTATTGAAAATCATTTAACGGAATTTATTCAAACAACACAACCTGAAACATGGAAAATATTGAATGATGAGTATTTTGGAAGTGATACCGGCAGACAAATTATTAAAACAATAAAAGAAGAATTACAGGTTAGTCCGCTTTGGTTGGTTATTAGAAATGGAATAAGTTTAAAAGGTAAAAAGATTTATTTATACACACCACGTCCAAGAAGCAATAACAGTGCGGAACAAATGCAATGTTATAAATCAAATATTTTTGCTTTAAAAAAAGAATTTTATTTTGCCGATAATACAAACGAAGCAATTGATTTGGTTTTATACCTTAACGGATTGCCAATTATAACAACAGAATTAAAACATCATGGCGAAACCGGTGAAGCAAGCACTTATGAAGATGCAATAATTCAATACATAGAAAGGCGACATGAGATTTCAAAAATATTTTCACTTCCGTTTGCTCATTTTGCAGCCGATACAGATGAAGTAAGAGTGGCAACAAATCCGACAAATGAAGAAAATTTTCAGCCATTCAATACAGGATTGGAAAACAAAGAAAACCCCGAAATTCCAAAAGAGGAATATCCTGTTTGGCATTTGTACGGACAGGCATTTTCTCCTGAATACATAAGTGATTTTATAGAATACTTTTTGATTTATGTTTCTGCAAATGCAAAAAAACAAAAACCTGCATTTACAATAATGCCACGATTCCACCAGTTGCGAAGCACAAGAAATTTAACAAGTGATTTGTTGGAATATGCCGAAACACACGATGTTTTAGGTAAAAAATATTTAATCAATCATAGTCCCGGTTCAGGAAAAACTCTTACAATAAGTTGGATGGCTGAACGCCTTGACAGCTTGCATAAAGCTACTACAAATGAAAAAGTAATTGATATTGTTTTTATTCTTACTGACAGAAAAAGTTTAGACACTAATGTAAAAGATGATTTAGAAAAATTTGTTCATTTGCATCGCAAAATGGTATTTACCAGCAAAGCAAGCGAAGTATTACAACATATCAAAAGCAGGACAAATATTATTGTTACAACAATTCAGAAATTCAACTATGTTCAAAAGGAATTGAAAGAAGATGAAAGTTTGAAAAAATTAAAAGTTGCTTTTTTAATTGATGAAGCACATCGGAGCCAAGGAGGGAAAATGGGTAAAAATGTGCGGACTACTTTTGCAAATGAGAGCATTGAAAGCGAAGAAGAACAAACCTTTGAAGACGAAGCAGAAGAAATATTCAAACAACTGGACATTAGTCGTCAGGTTTATATTGCATTTACAGCCACTCCGGTAGATAAAACACTTAAACTTTTTGGAACTCCATTTGATATTTACACCGAAGATGAAGCTATAAAGGAAGGTTATATTTTAGACGTTTCAGACAATATCATTTCATATAAAACACTTTATCATTTAAACACTACTTGGGTAAAACCTGATGATAAACTATATCCCGAAGGAATTATAACAAAGTTGCTTCGTGATATTGCTTACGAAGATGAAAGTATAATTGAATATAAATCAACTGTAATTATTGAGCATTTTGAAAAAGAAGTGAAAAAATTATTAGAAGGCAAAGCAAAAGTAATGGTTGTGGCAACTTCAAGACAAGCCGGATATAATTACTATTTAGCTTTGAAAACAATAATTGATAGAAGAAAACTCGGCTATAAAGCATTATTTGCTTTCACTGATTTTATTGATAAAGTGAGTAAGATGCCTTTAACAGAAGCAAATGTAAATGATATTAAAATAACAGACGAAACACCAATTGAAAAATATTTTGAGAAAGATGAATATAGAATTTTGATTGTTGCAAATAAGTTTCAACAGGGCTTTGATGAGCCCTTGCTGTGTGCAATGTATTTAGATAAAATTGTAAAAGGAATAAATGCTGTACAAACAATTTCGAGATTAAACAGAAAATATCAGGGTAAAAATAAAACAACAGTTATAGATTTTACAAATAATGCAAAAGAAATTTTTGAAGCATTCAGTAAATATCGAAAAGGAGCAAAAGTAAGAGCAACCGAACCTGACCCTGATGAATTGCAAAATCTGTATGCTGAAATAATGAGTTATAATGTTTTTACTCAAGACATGATTTCTCAATATATTGAAACGGCAAAAGAAAGAAACGATTCTGTTTTTGCTGCAATGTCTTTAGCATTTCGTTTGCAATTTGAGAAAACTATAACAGACAAAGAAGAAAGAAAAAAATATGTAAATCTGCTTTTAAAATATGTAAAGAAATATAACTTTTTTGCTCAATTCATTGAAATACCCGAAACACTTGTAATGTTTGCAATTTTTGCTGATTTGGTGGCAGGTAAATTATTTAAGTTGGGTGCAGTAAGCACTTTGAAAAAATCACTTGAGAGTGTAACAGTTGAAAAAATAGCATTAAAATATATCGGAAAAAAAATAAATCCGAATATTATTAAAGAACCCAGAGAGGGAAAGCACAAAAATATTGTTCCGCCTAAAGCAACAATTGATGATGTAATTGAAGAAATTCGCAGGATATTTAAAATAGAAGAAGGAGACGAAATAATAATAAAAGAAATTTTTGCAGAAACAATGCAGAATAATGACTTGATTAATTTAATATTTTCAAATAAGGAGAATACTGATTTTTTACAATTGATAATTGCTAAACAATTACGACAACAAATAATTGATAATTACAAAAAGAAAGGAATGTTGCGTAAAACCCGTGAACCACAATATAAAGATAATGGTGGTATTTTTGATTTATTAGTTCAGAATATTATAAGACATGCGATTTATAAAACAAGCAATAATTAATTTTCAAAAATAAATTCTAACTCTGAAATATGAAAATAGTAAATAAAATATTGATTTAATTGAAATTAAAAAATAATTGAAAATTGTCATTCATATTAAAAAAATACTTTCTTTTGTATAATAAAAACACTAATGTCTCAATTTGATTTCATAAAAGATATTGCTAAATTCGGTCTTGAAAATGACCAAGAGAGGTTATTGCTTGTTCTTAATGAATTAATTGACTATTCAAAAAAAACAAAAAAAACTAATTTCGCAATTCAATTACAATCAATACTAAAAGAAGCAATAAGAAATCAACAAACAAGTGGATTAGCAATTGTTGGAAGCGAGAAACACTTATTGAGAGAAGAAGACAAAGAAATTAATGAATTTATTATTGAGAAAATTACATCTGACTATCGTTTTGAGAATCTTGTATGCTCCGAAAAAGT
The DNA here is from genome assembly GCA_041671145.1 of Bacteroidales bacterium. NCBI lineage: Bacteria > Pseudomonadati > Bacteroidota > Bacteroidia > Bacteroidales > Bacteroidales bacterium. The sequence goes on from JBAZBZ010000035.1 coordinate 14,810, forward strand.
AAAAAATGATTTAGAATTTTTTGTAAAAGAACAAAGAACAGTTGAAGTTTTAAGGAAATTTGACCTACCTATTTCTAATAAAATTCTGTTTCATGGACCTCCCGGTTGCGGAAAGACACTTGCTTCTTATGTACTGGCGGGTGAATTGGAAAAAATAATGTACGTTATCAATCTTGGTGCAATTGTTTCTTCAAAACTTGGTGAATCTCGCAAAAATTTTTAAACGTGCTGCAACCGAAGAATGTATTATCTTTATTGATGAATTTGATTCTCTTGGAAAAGTTAGAGATTACAATCAGGACCATGGAGAAATGAAAAGAGTTGTAAATACGATATTACAGCTCTTTGACTATTTACCACAAGAAAGTATTATTATTTCTGCAACCAATCAAATTAACATAGTTGACCCAGCACTTTTAAGAAGATTTGATGTCAGAATACATTTAGATATTCCCAATAAAAGCCAAATTAAAGAACTTATTAATAAAACATTAAAGTCAGGATTGTTTACTTATGATGAGAAAAAACTCCCATTTATAATTGGAAAATGCTTAGGATTATCCTATTATGCAATCCAAAAAGCTCTTATAACCACAATAAAACGTAGTATTTTAGATAACATTGAATTAAATTCAAATAAAATAAAGATAAATACTACTCTTTGGATTGAATTAATAGATAAAGAAAAGCAAAACTTTAGTTTAAAGAAATAAATTAAATACTATTTTCAAGTTCAATTTCTTGCTCAATTGTTCCTATAACTTCTACTGTATTTATTGCCGATAATTCATTGTACAAACGTCCTGAAAGTATGTTATTAATGGGTTTCTCTTTAATATTTATAATCATAGAAAATTTATTCGTTTTATTTTTATATTCTGATAATTGAATTGAATTTAAAAGTTTATGGAATTTAGAATTTATAGCAATTTTTATTTGATTATTTTCATTTATTAAACTATTTGGAGTTATTGAAAAAGATATTTTTTGAGTATTGCTAAGAAGCTTTCCTTTAAAATAATAATCTTCTGCCCAAGAAGTACAGAATTTTGTTTCTGCTAATTTACTTCCATTTATTGAATCTAAAGGCAAATTCCTAAAAAAACCAAATGTTATATGTATTGGGCAATATGTCAAATGACTATTTTTAACTGGAAGAAACTTAAAACTTAATGTTGCTGAAACTTCTAAAATTGACCTTTTTGTTATAATTTTATTCAGATAATCTGGGATTTTTAGTGAATATGCTTTGATAGTTTCAGGTTGTATTTCGTCCTCAAGTATTAATGTAACCTCGTTATCCGTAGAGTTTAAACATTTAAAGGTATCAGGTAAACCGTTACCTATAAGATGACGTAACGTGTTGTCCGATAAACTTTTAAAAACATCAGGTTTTACAAAGCTTCCCCATGGTCTTTGTGCAGAATTAATTATTAATGCTTTAATAGTTTGCATGTTTAACTTTGGGTATTTATATAAAATTTTAGCAGCTATATTAGCTACTAACGGAGCAGAATAACTTGTTCCAATATTTTTAACAAAACTCAAATTACTTTTTGAAGATAACACTGTCAAAGCAGGTTCTTTATCTACATATAAGTTATCATCACAATCCCCACCATAATGAACAACATCTGGTTTAAAAAGCTTGTTGTTTTTTTGAGTTGAAGTAAGCATATCAGCATCATAATTCAAGTTAAATTTTCGTGTATATATAGCAGGCAATTCTTTTGCTGGTGTTATCCCATTAAGTTTATTATTTTCAAAGTTATCAGCAATAGCACCAATTGTTATATTATTCATTGATTCAGATGGAACGCAAATATTAGCTGTCTCGTTAATAAAATGGCTTGGGTATTTAACAATAGTAGAACGGTTATTATTAAACTCTGTCAAATCATTAATATTACCTGTAGAAATAAAAATTAATATATCTAACTCATAAGTTAATCTGTCAATCAAATAAGCGTATTCCGAAATAGCTTCATTGTCTTTCTTGTGTTTTTCGTTGCATATTGTTAAAACAAAAATTTTAACATTGTGTTCTTCGTATGCTTTTTTTATTAAACGAACTATTTCAAAATACGAAATATTTCCATGCTTGTTATCTAAAACTTTTATAGAAAGAACCTTTGCGTCAGCATGAAATATTTTTTCTTCACTTAAATAAAAAGCCGAACCCAAAACAGCAAGATTCGCAACAGATGTTCCATGATCCGTGTTATCTTCTAAAGCGCTTGTACCAGTTAAATCAAATTGATTATCTTTATTTATAATTAATTGCTTTAAAGAAGAAACAGGACTAATACCAGTATCAATTATTCCAATGATTGGAATTTCTTTTTTTATTTTTATTTCATATCCAATACTTCTACCTGGCAGATTATAAGTACTCGGTTTAATTATCCCTGCTTTAAATGAATTTACTTTATGAATAATATCAAAATTATCTGCAATAAACTTGATTGTTTCTATATCAGTATTAACAACCTCAAGAGAATTACTAAACTTGTCGTATTTATATGAAATATTTTTTTGCTTTAAAAATAGAATTAAATTGTCTTCAATTGGTTTAATATGTGATTGAAAAATGTCAGGATTATCAACTAAGTTCAAATATGTTAATTCTTTTTTTTCATTAATAGTTAAGATTTTTTCTGACGTTAGAAATTCAAATTCCTTAATGTATTTAATAATATTTTTAAATAATTCGGTTTTAATATTTGGATTTTCTGTATTTGTAAAATTTAAAATCTCTTTTTTAAAAACTTCAAATTTTTGAGTATCCGATATTGCAAATAACACTTTTTCGTTGTAAAGCTCATATTTTACGGGACTTAAACCATAATAAAGTAAATATTTGTTTTCTAAATCAGGAGTAAAATATTCAAAAAATGTAATTTCAATATAATCTATATGAATAGGTATGTTTAGCTTAATATCTCTTTTGTGGTATCTTTCATTTTGTTTTTTTGTAAATTTATTCAAACAACTTTTAAAAGTTGTTTGCATTGGATTATAATCCTTTTCACTTTCCTCAATAGGAGGAATATACCTTTGAGGTTGTTTATATATTTTTACTCCTTCAACAATGTTTTTAAAAAACAGATGTGAATATATTTTTGGATTAGCCATAGTTTTAAGAGATTTAAAATACTAAAGTAGCAATAAAATTGACAATAACAATTTTGAATTTTCTTTTTATTTCAATTATCAAAATCACACAAATTTTAATAATTATTCTAATTTCATAGCACGAATTGAAAAATAAATAATTGCGTAATTAATTGAGTAATATAAATTCAGGATTTACTCTCAATTATAGGTCTTCCGACAACTTCAAAAAACAATTTGTAGTTTTCAGTCATTGTTTATTTTTTTAAAAAATACCGGCTTCCCTAGAAACTCAAAAATCCACGATACTTCATCTTTTGTGTAGAGGTATCTTTTTTGTTTTTTTCTGCCAACAAGTTTCCATGCAATAGGACTGAGCAGCTTTTTCCATGTTTGACGATGCCTTATTTCATATAGATTCATGAGTTGCTTGTCATTCAGTGGGCGTGGCGTTATTTCAACTTCATCTTCAAATAATTTTGACATAGATTTTATTTTTTTTGTTTTAACAAATTATAAATTCCAATTCCGGTATCTATGAATTTTGAATTTTTATTTATAAAATTTCTGAACGTATCCGATTCAACTAATGACTTTATTAAAACCTGCATCAATTCAGGATTTTCTTTAAAAAATATTTTCAAGTAATTTATAAAGTCAGTTTTGTTTGTATATTGTTTCTGTTTCTCGCTTAAAGATTCAGCAATAAAATTTCTGTATTGTTGTTCCATTTCCTGAAATGCCTCTTTATTGCCACTTTTCATATCGGGGTGCAGTTCTCTTGCTAATTTCCTGTATAGCATTTTCGCTTCTTCGGGCGTTTTGCAGTTTGTAAAGTATTTCATTTGATAATATTTTTGTTTAAATTCTTTCATTTAGAAAATCACACATTTTAGCTGTACCGATGTATTTTGCTATAATCGGATTTTTATATTTCTTTCTGTTGTCATAAGCTATAATTACATCAGAACATTTAAGAGCAAGTAATTCTTTAATTTTTATTGCTACTGCTTCACGTTGATTGTTGGGAGCTTTAATTTCAGGGTTGTTATACAAAACAATTTTATAGAAAGCATGAAGTATATCTCCTCTGTATTTGAACTTTTTTTGATTTTTGAAATACACCTGTAAATTTATTTCGGGGTTTGAATTGAACCGTTTGTGTAGGTCGCTTAAATGAACTAATAAATTCTTTTCCGATAAATTTCCGCTTTTATATAGTTGAAAAAGATTTTGAAATTCCTGTTTGAATTGATTATACGTTGTTTCCGGCGATTTTATCATTTTTTCTCTTTTATAAGTCAAGTAAGCTAATAATCTTGTAATACAGATAAACAAATACAATAAACAAATAATCAGATAACGGTTTATAAACCTTAGAAGTCATATATGACAGGTACGAAATTTTGCAGTAATTCATTTTAAAGCCCCGCTATTATTAAGTTATCAGGCATAATAAGTATGGTTTGCTTTGTAGGACGTGAGTAAAACACAGTACCCATGATAGCTTTCCTGCAACGTTCAATACTTTCTATAATTCTTTTCTCAATTTCTATTAATCCGGATTTTTCTAATATCCGCTTTAAATAAGTACCTGATGAAGCCGAATTGTTATTAAACATTCTTGCAATAGTTAAACAATTCATGTTGTCATCTGCATTAAAACAGTTTAAAAGAAAAAATTGTTCATCAGGAGTAAACATTGCGGGATTTTTAAAACATTCTATTGCACTATTTAAAACGGCTCGCCTCGATAGTTTTCCATTTTCGGCTCCTGTAATACAACAAAATTCATTGTAAACATCACTGCTTTGCTTAACCTTAGCTTTAAATGCGTATTGCATTCTTTTCTTTGCTTCCTGTAATGCTTTTAATCTTATGAGGTATTCCAGTTTAAGTATTCCGTCATTGTTGCTGTTATTTAGTTTTATGTAATAAAAATTTTTACGGATATTAAATTTTTCGCATAGAAAATCCCAACTTGAAAATTTTATATTACTTCCTGTTACTGTGATGAGATTATTTTCTTTCAGAATTTTTAATCGTGTCCATAATGTACGAACAGAAATATTACAAACTTCTGCAACCGATTTTTGATTTTTTGAGAAATTGGAAATAATACCATTGCTGTAATGATATTTCAATAAAAAATATGTTTCAAATGCTTTAATGAGGGGTTTGTTTGTTGCTATGATTGTCGGGATTTGTTTTAATACTTTTACTTTTAAACATTTTTCAGTATTTGTCATACTTTGGCTTTTAGTTATTAAAGTAACCAACCGAATAGTTTTTTGATTTCTGTTTCATTGTACATCTCATAACCATAATTAGCAGTTTTTTCAATGATGCTGTCATTTACAATTTTATAAGTTTCTCTTGACCTAGAAAACGCAAAGTGTTGTTTCTTTGCCATTGATTCCCAACCCCAAGCTACATATATTCTGAATTTGTCATTTTCGGGAATTGCAACAACCCCTGCAATACATTTATCGTAGTCGTTCCTGACAAAACTTTCTGCTGTTGTTTTTAATCCGTCCATATTTTTAAAACTTTGTTATTATTATTTTAAGTTTTTCAATGTTGTCTTAACAGGCAATAAATATTTGTTTAATATTTAATTTAGTTTCTTCCTCAAGAAATTTTTTTTCTACATAAGCTCTGCATAATTCATCTTTCTTATTTATAAATAGTAAGTGATAGTATTTATATTGTTTTTCTTTTTCAGGAAAATAATTTATATGTCCTAATATTTTGTATTGGTGTATTTCTTTAAAATTAAACCACCATTTTAATTGTACTTGTTTAATAAATGATTGTGTTGCTTGTTTGTTCTCAACTCTCAATACCTGTACAGAAATATTAAGTTTTGTAATTTCGCATTTTGATTTTTTCATAGTATATTTTTATTTGAAATTTTACAACTAAAAATTTGCTTTCTCAATTTCTTCCAGTTCTAAAGTTGATGCTTCAAGCATTCTTTCTGCTATTTCTTTTCTTTCTTTATATTTTTCAATATTTTTATTCCAAACTTCATCATGCTGCGGTTGCAATCTTTTCATGCCTTTATTTGCCTCAATATTGTTTTTCGCAATTTTCACTGTAACACTGCATAATTCCTTTAACAATGATAATTCAGGTTTCGATTCGATTTTCATTATTTATTTGCTTATTGTTATATTATTATTTCTGCTTTATCAATTCGTTTAGCCACCTCGTAGAGGTCCGCTTTCTTATAAACATAGTATTTCCCTCTTGAATATCTGGGCAAAAATCCCCTTTCGTGCAAATGCTTTAAAACCCTGACATTATTTATTCCGAGTATTTTAATAGCAATATTGCTTTGCACATAATCACTCACGTTTTGAGCTAACACGTTCTTAATGCTTCGTAATTCCTGCAATATTTCAAGCTCTAAAGTCATATTATTCTTTTTATTTGTTGTATAGCCGGCTCCTGCTTTAAATTGATATAAATGAATTTTTCATTGATTATCTGAATTAACCTTTCTGTTTGTAATCTGCTTAAAGGTGTTCTGTCGTATAAATAATTATAGAAGGAAGAAATGCGTATTTCTAGTGCGTTGCATATTTCAGTATGGAACCTGTCCTTTTCGTATGGAGATGCGATTTGATAATATGCTTCTTTTATAACATTTCTTCCCATAATGGCTGGTTTTTAAGTAAATAATTTGTTTTTTTGCTTTTTTTTCATTTATTTTGTAACTTTACTCAACAAAGATAAGTAAACTATTTTTTAAAAAGCAAGTAAATTAATCATTATTTAGCAATATTACTAACTAATAAATTTTAAAGATATGATTTCCAATAATATAAATAAATACCGAAAAGCAAAAAAAATAACTCTTGAGGAGTTATCTAAAAAAATTAAAATGTCTTATACCGGTTTGCGGCTCGCATTGGAAAATGATGATTTCAAAATATCAACATTGACAAAGATTGCAAATGTTCTCGGTGTTGATTTGAATGATTTGCTGAAAGAAGATACTAATATTTCGATAAAGAATAAAGGTAACTTCGGAGTTGGTGATAATATTAAACAGAGTATCGGAAAGGATGCAAAAATAAATAACGAAAATATGTTTATTAAAGAAATAGAACATCTGAAAGAACTTTTAAAAAATAAAGACGAGATAATAAAAGGCAAAGATGAGATAATTGAACAATTGAAAAGACAAATAAAGTGAAAAAACATTTTTTAAAAAAATGCGTATTAATAGTATTCATTTAACTTAAACTTTATACGCATGATAACATTTCTTTTTTTTGAATAACGAAGGAAACTTTTGCTTAGGAAACCATGTGAAACAAAGCTTTGCCAACACAAATAATTATCTTAAAGAAATAAAGCAACTGAAAGAAAACGAAAAAGTAAAAGATGAAATAATTGTGAATTTAACCAAAGCATTAAATTATCTTAAAGAGCAAAACGAAGCACTGATGAATGAAAAGATAATTGTATTTGCTTCAAATGACCGCTGACGGAGTATAGACCTCTTTTGAATAAAATAGTTTGTTATTCAAAAAAAAATGTTTATTTTTGCATTGAAATTCTGTTATAAGAGCGGTCTTTCACAAAACATAAAAAAAATAAATGAGATATTTATTTGTTAAAATTTTGTCAAAATTTATTTTTAAAGTTTTATAACAATTTGAAATATAATCACTTATAATAACATTCAAGAGTCCCCTACGGGCTACTATTAACAGAATTAATAATTAATAATAAAATAAAAATGGCAAATCATCCATCATCAAAAAAAAGAATCAGAGCTAACGATAAAAAAAGAGTTTTGAACCGTTACCAGACAACAACTGCAAGAAATGCTGTCAAAACATTAAGAACTACAACCGAAAAAGCCAAAGCCGCAGAAATGTTTCCGAAAGTTGCATCTATGCTTGATAAACTGGCAAAGAAGAAAATAATTCATAAAAATAAAGCAGCCAATTTAAAATCATCATTAACCAAGCTGGTAAATGGCTTGAAATGAAAATATTTATGTAATGCCAATAAAACAGGACTTTCTATAAAAGGGAGTCCTATTTTTTTTAATGTTATTTAGATGCAAAAAACAAAAAAAATACTTGGAATCAAATCGTGGGCGGAGGAAGACAGACCACGTGAAAAGTTATTGTTGAAAGGCAGAGCAGCATTAAGCGAATCGGAATTAATAGCAATTCTTATAGGTTCGGGAAATAAAAATGAAACTGCTGTTGACCTGGCAAAAAAAATCCTGAAGTCAACAAACAATAATTTAAGCGAACTCGCCAAGCTCGGCGTGCAGGATTTATTGAAATTTGAAGGAATAGGCGAAGCAAAAGCAATAAGCATTATTGCATCACTGGAACTCGGCAACCGGCGAAAAGGAGCTGAAGCAATAATAAAAGATAAGATAACAGGAAGTGCCGATGTGTTTAATTATTTTCAACCACAATTATCAGATTTAAAACATGAAGAGCTGAGAGTTTTACTTTTAAACAAAGCAAATAAAATCATAAAACAGGAAAACCTCAGTATCGGAGGCATTGCAGGAACAATCGTTGATATAAAAATAATAATAAAAGCTGCTCTTGAAAACCTCGCATCCGGAATCATACTCTGCCACAATCATCCTTCGGGAAATACAAAACCAAGCGATGAAGATATAAGCATTACAAAAAAACTTAAAGAAGCCACAAAGCTTGTTGACATTTCACTTCTCGACCATGTCGTGATTTGTGAAAACGGGTATTACAGCTTTGCAGATGAAGGAATACTATGATAGTTTTCAGTTTGAAGTTTTCAGTTTTGAGTTTCGAAACTTTAAACTCTTTTCTTATCTTTGAAAAAAAATTGCAATGATTAAAATTCTTACAATAATCGGGGCACGTCCACAAATAATAAAAGCAGCAGCAATAAGCCGTGCAATTAGGAATAAATTCCCCCAAAAAATACATGAAGTTATTGTTCATACCGGACAACATTACGACAATAATATGTCACAGATTTTTTTTGATGAAATGAATATTCCAAAACCCGATTACAATCTGAATGTAGGCTCCGGTACTCACGGAAAGCAAACAGCAGCAATGCTCACAGGAATAGAAGAAATTTTATTAAAAGAAAAGCCAAAGTGCATTTTAACTTACGGCGACACAAACTCAACTCTCGCAGCAGCGGTAGCAGCTGCCAAACTTCATATACCTGTTGTTCATATCGAAGCAGGATTGCGTTCATTCAACAAAAAAATGCCCGAAGAAATAAACCGCATTACATGCGACCATGCTTCAACATTGCTCTTCTCCCCGACCCTTACGGGAATAAAAAATTTAATCAACGAAGGATTTAACCCGAATAACAAACCACCTTTTACAATTGATAATTCCAAATTTTTTCATTGCGGTGATGTTATGTACGACAATACTTTGCACTTTGCCTTAATTGCCGAGAAAAAAATAAATATCCTTCAAAAAAATAATATCAAACAAAATCAATACATACTTGCAACAATACACAGAGATAACAACACCGATATTCCCGAGCGACTACGTGCTATTTTCAATGCAATAAACAAAATTTCAAAACAGGAAAATATTGATATTATTATTCCGCTTCATCCGCGAACATCAAAACTGCTGAAAAAAAATCTCACACCTGAAATGTTTAATTCAATTAAAAACAACAAGTATATAAAAATTATTCCACCCGTTTCATTCCTTGAAATGCTCATTCTGGAAAAAAATTCAAAGCTGATTATGACTGATTCGGGCGGAGTACAGAAAGAATCTTTTTTCTTTAAAAAGCCCTGCATAATTCTGCGTAGTGAAACAGAATGGAAAGAACTTGTTGAAGCCGATGCATGCATAGTTGCCGATGCTGATGAAAAAAATATTTTAAATGCTTATAAATATTTTAAATCTGCGGAAAATTTTAATTATCCCGAAATTTTCGGGGATGGCAAAGCTGCTGAATTTATTTGCAAGGAAATTATTAAAGCTTTCAGTTAGAGTTTGCCCATAATGTCCAATTTCTGCGTTACCTCGATGCTGTCAAAAGTAAAATTTTAGTATTTTTTCTCTGTGGTTCTCAATGATTACTCTGTGAATCTCCGTGTAACAATAAAATAAAAATTACACAGAGAATAACTTTTTACTTTATGGACAAACACCAATTAGTTTTTTTCTTACGACTTAAAACTAAATTCTTAATACTCTTTAAGTTTTTCTTGCAGATGTTTATTTTTTTATTATATTTATAAAAATTTTACAATTTTTTTGTTAAAACTAAGTTTATAAACAATAAAATACAACTTTAAAAACATTTAACAAAATGAGAAAACTTAGTATTTGTATTTTCTTGTTTCTTTTTGCATTATTTAATGCTTCGGCACAACATGCACCAAAATACAGCAATGAATTTTTATCAATCGGAGTTGGTGCCAGAGCATTGGGAATGTCAAATTCTAATGTGGCAATAGTAGATGACGCAACGGCAGGTTTCTGGAACCCGGCGGGATTACTAAAAATCAAATCAAATCTGCAAATAGGACTTATGCACGCTTCATACTTTGCAAACATTGCCAAATATGATTACGGTTCTGTGGCTTCAAAAATTGACTCAACCAGCAGTTTTGCCGTTTCGGTTATAAGATTCGGTATTGACGATATTCCGAATACAATTGAAATGGTTGATGCAAACGGCAATATAAATTATGATAATATCACCACCTTTTCCGATGCTTCTTATGCTTTTATTTTTTCGTATGCAAAAAAAACAAATATCAAAGGATTATCAATAGGTGCAAATGCAAAAATAATTCACCGCAAAACAGGCAGTTTTGCTGCTGCATGGGGATTCGGACTCGACGCTGCCGCACAATTCCAAAAAAACAACTGGTACTTCGGCATTATGGGTAAAGATATTACTTCAACTTTTAATGCATGGCGATTTACCCTGGATGATGCCACAAAAGCCGTATTCCAGCAAACAGGAAACGAAATACCTAAAAATTCGCTCGAAATAACACTGCCGAAATTAATATTCAGCGCCGCACATAACTTTGAAATATCAAACAGTTTTTCAACTATTGTTGATTTGGACTTCGACATGACTTTCGACAAAATGAGAAATGTATTTATAAAGTCCGACCCGATTAGCATTGACCCTCATCTGGGATTGGAAATTGCTTTTAAAAAAGTGATTTTTATAAGAGGCGGTATCGGCAACATTCAGAAAGAAACAGATATGAATAATAAAAAAATAACAACTTTCCAGCCCAACATCGGAATTGGTATTTGCATTAAAAACAGAGTTTGCATTGACTACGCACTGACCGATATCGGTGACAATTCAATTGCTCTCTATTCAAATATTTTTTCTTTGAAAATTAATTTTAGTAAATCGAAATAAAAAAAATAGTTTAAAAGGTTTATGGTTTGTTGTTTGAAAACAATTTAGCAATTAATAAATATTGTTATAAGATTAAAATTTAATTTTATAATTTGTATATGAAAAAAAATTTACTCCTATTTTTAATTTCTTTTTCATTCACCGCATTTTCGCAGCAGTACGGAAATGAATGGATAAATTACAACCAAAAATATTACCGTATTAAAATAATTAATGAAGGCATTTACCGTATTAATTACACTACTTTGGTTAATGCCGGATTTTTCAATGATGCTTTTGACCCGAAACAAATTCAGATTTTTCATAACGGAAAAGAAGAGCATATTTATGTAAAAGGTGAAAACGACCATATATTCGACCCAACTGATTATATACAGTTTTATGCTAAAGGCAACAACGGATGGCTTGACAGCGTTGTTTATAACAGCCCATTAAATCAGGTAAACAAAAACTACAGTTTATATAACGATACTGCTGCTTATTATCTCACGTGGAATTCGTCATTAAGCAACAAACGAGATACAATTGTTGCCGATACAAATTATACGGGATACACGTTATCACCATATTGCCTAAAGAACAGGCGGGCAGATTATGTTTCAACTATGCATTATGGACCAACCGACGATAATAATATGTCCGATATGGAATTTACTCAGGCAGAGGGTTGGTTTGACAGTAATTTTTTGCTTGGTTCACCTATTTCTAAGCAAATAAATACTGCAAATGCTTATACATTATCCGGTGCTCCCGATGCAAATATTGAAATAATGGTTGTGGGAGCTGCAAATGATAATACTATACCCGACCATCATCTTAAAGTTGATTTTGCCGGAACATCAACAGAGAGATATTTTGACGGATATAAAAATATAAAAATTGATACAGCAATTCCCGCATCAACTTTAACAAACGGCAATACTGCTTTTAATTTTTCATTAATAACTATTCCTGAAATTACTAATACTGATTATCATGCATATACTGCCGTTTCATATATTGACATAACTTATCCGCATACATACAACTTTGAAAATGCGGATGCATTTCATTTTTTTGTTCCGAACACAGCACAACTAAAGTCCTATCTTAATATCACAAATTTTAATATCGGAACCGATTCTTGTTTTGTTTATGACTTAACGAATCATAAAATTATAAAAGTAAAAAAAACCGGCGGAATACTTAAAGCGTTAATTCAAAAAACATCCGCTGCGAATGAAGAATGTTATATTACAAAATACAGTAAAATAAATAATATTGCAAGCATATCGCCTGTGAACGGAACGGGACTGTTTTTTAACTTCGCTTCGGCTTCTTCAAAAAGCAAAGATTATTTAATTATTACCAATAAATCGCTGATGGCAACCAGCGATATTCAAGCATACTCAAATTACAGAAGCAGTTCTTTGGGAGGAAATTTTAATGTTCTTATTGCCGATGTAACCGAATTATACGACCAGTTTGCTTACGGGATAGGCGAACACCCGCAGGCAATAAGAAATTTCTGCAATTATGCAGTACATAATTTCGATATCATTCCCAAATATTTATTCTTAATAGGCAAAGGTTATCGCCTGGATATCTATCGCAATAATACATCTTATTATGCTGCCAATATGATTCCTTCTTATGGAAATTATCCTTCCGATGTTTTATTTACAAATAAATTAGACGGCGATACCTTATTCAAACCTGCAATACCAACAGGCAGATTGAGTGCAAAAACACCTTTTGATGTTTATTTGTACTTAGAAAAAATGAAAGATTACGAAGCACAACAAGCAAATGCACAAATTCACCCGAATGATTATGAGTGGATGAAAAATATAATAAATTTCGGAGGAGGAAATAATGCTTACCAGCAACTTCAATTATCACTTTATCTTCAGGATTATGAAAAATTACTCGAAGATACATTTTTCGGCGGAAATACATTTACCTTTTTAAAAAACTCTACAGTACCGGTTCAGATTACCACTTCCGATTCAATAAAGAATTTAATTGAAACAGGAGTTTCGATTTTAAATTTCTTCGGACATGGCAGCGGAACCAATTTCGACCAATGTATTGATAATTTTAAAAACTATAATAATTATCTGAAATATCCTTTCATGCTTGCAAACTCATGTTATACAGGCGATTTATTTGATATTACTTATTCAAAAAGCGAAGAGTTTGTATTGTCGGAAAATAATGGGGTTATTGCATATCTGGCATCCACATATTTATCGCTTTCGATAGATATGAACAATTATTCCAAACAACTTTACCATAATGTAAGTGCTTTGCTCTATGGCGAAAGTATTGGAAAGCAAATTCAGAATACAATTAAATTATATCAGAGTTCAACTACTCAGATAAAAAACACATGCCTCGAAATGACACTTCACGGCGACCCTGCGTTGAAAATAAATTATTTTATCAAGCCCAACTACATGCTTAACCAATCGAGTGTGTATACAACCCCTCTCGAAGTTACTAATCAGGAAAATAATTTTATACTGAACGTTATTTCTACAAATACCGGACGTGCTGTTAAAGATTCATTTATAGTTGAAGTGGAAAGAACTTTTCCCGATAACGTCACAAAGCAGCTTTATTTAAAATTCATGCCGGCTACTCTTTTTAAAGACACAATAAAACTTAACATACCCATTGATTCGGTTGTAAGCGGCATAGGATTAAATTCGTTCCGTATCACACTTGATGCAACAAATAAAATTCCGGAAATCAAAGAAGATGACAACACCATTATTTATACATTAAATATTAAATCGGCAAATATTTCGCCTGTTTATCCTTACAAATATGCAATAGTACCATCGCTGTCCGTTACGCTAAAAGCCACCACCGACGACCCTTTTGCCGCACCTAAAAATTATGTTTTTGAAATTGATACCACCGATGCTTTCAACAGCCCTTTAAAACAGCACCATGTAGTTAATCATAGCGGCGGTGTTGTACAGTGGACACCAACATTCACTTATACTCCCGACAGTGTTGTTTATTTCTGGAGGGTAAGTTATGATTCAACATCAGGTAATCCTTTTAGTTGGCGCGAAAGTTCTTTCCAGAAAATAAATAACCAGCGGGGATGGAGTCAGGCACATTTCTTCCAGTTTAAAAACGATAATTACCAATACGTAACTTATAACAAACCGCAAAGAAAATTTGATTTTGTAAATACCACAATTAGTTTAACAACGAAAACTGGTTTTTATCCATATATATACCCATGGACAGATGAAAAATGCCTTGTAAACAACAGCGATTTTAGTGGCGGCTATTGGTCATGCACCGGCAACAATGGCAATGGTTTGAAATTTGTTGTGTTTAATCCGAATACAGGAGAAAGGATGAAAAACAACCCTATTCCTACAGGCAAATATGGGAGTACCGTTTGTCACGCTTACGCAGATGAATCTTTTGATTTTAATATTTCAAATTCAACAGGAAGAGATTCAGTTACAAATTTTATAAATAATATCATTCCCCCTGATTATTGGGTTTTGGTGTTCAGTCACAGAAATAGTTTTATAGATTCTTATGATGCTGCTTTAGAAGCTGCTTTTGCTTCAATAGGAAGTTTAAAAATTCCTAGTCATGTTGCTGAAAACATTCACGATAATCAACCATTTATTGTTTTCGGGCAAAAAGGACACCCCCTTGCACATGAAACATTTGGCAGCGACATACAAGCCGTAATAACCCAAGACGATGATTTTCCAACAAACTGGACTGATGGATATGTTATTTCCGAAATTGTTGGTCCCGGCAAAAACTGGGATTCGCTGCACTGGCGATTTAACAGAAGCGCAATAGATACCAAACTTACTGATTCGGTAAAATTAAAAATTTACGGAACAAATACCGGTTCAACTTCAGATACAGTACTTTTAAAAACTTTAACTACATCATATAAAGATTATAAATTAACCGGAAATATTGATACGTCATATAAATATTTATATCTAAAAGCATTGATGCGAGATGATACTTTCAGAACTCCCGCACAAATGAAGCGATGGCAGGTGATGTATGCCGGTGCTCCCGAAACTGCATTAGACCCCTCACTTCATTATTATTTTTACAACACAAAAGTTCAGGAAGGCGATTATATTAAGTTTGCAATTGCCACACATAACATCAGCGAATACAATATGGACACCCTGAGAATAAAATACTGGGTGGTTGATAAAAACAGAGTTGTACATTCAATAACAACAAAAAAAAACAAACCACAATCCGGCGGGTGATATTTTAATAGACAGCATTAGTTTTTCAACTCTCGGAATGGCTGGCTTAAATTGTTTATGGGTTGAAGTAAATCCCTTAGATGCCTATCATAAGCCCGAACAATATCATTTCAATAATATCGCTCAGATTTATTTCACTGTTGAAAGCGATAAAATAAATCCTATGCTTGATATTACTTTCGATGGTGTTCACATTTTAGACGGCGATATTGTTTCGGCAAAACCACAGATTCAAATTCAACTTAAAGACGAAAATCCGTATCGCATAATGAACAGCTCGAATGACACTTCTCTTTTTCAATTATTCATGAAAACCCCGTTTGATAATGATGCAAAGCGGATTTACTTCAAAAGCAACGGACAAAATGTTATGAATTTTTATCCTGCATCATCAGGCGAAAACAGATGCAAAATCGAATATAACGCAGCATTTCCCGAAGACGGAACTTATCAGTTGCTTGTACAAGCAAAAGATTTAACAAGCAATCTGTCGGGTGATATAAATTATAAAATAAATTTTGAAATAATAAACAAATCAACCATTACAAATATACTTAACTGGCCTAATCCTTTTTCAACAGCCACGCATTTTGTATTTACACTCACAGGCTCGGAAATACCTGATTATTTTAAAATACAAATAATGACAATAACAGGAAAATTAGTAAGAGAAATAAATGTTGATGAGCTCGGACCAATTCATGTTGGCAGGAACATTACAGAATACGCATGGAACGGCACCGACCAATATGGCGACCGACTTGCCAATGGAGTTTATCTTTACAGAGTAATTACAAAAATCAACCAGAACAGCATTGAGAAAAATGCTACTTCCGCCGACAAATTCTTCATTAAAGATTTCGGAAAAATGGTTTTAATTAGATAAAGTAATTCGTCGAAATAGAAACATTAGGATTTACACGCGAAACAGCGCATATATAAATTGTAAAGAAATCAGAAAGCAAATAAAAATTAAAAATATTAAATTGCTACCTACAATAAGCACTCAGCATTGTTTCCGAAATATTTTAATACGACAAATTCTATTAGGCTTTTTTTGCGGAGAATAGTGATGTTTTTCTCCGCATGTTTTGCGGAATTTGTTTTTGTTGTTGGAAACAAATGTAGAAAGAAATTTCCCGAATTTTATGCAAATCCGGGAAATTTTAAAATTTATTTTTTTTAAATATTATAATTTTTCAATTTCTTCTTTTGAAAGCCCAGTAGATTTTTGAATTGTAGCAATATCAACACCCAAATTCTTAAGATTTTTAGCTACTTCAATTTTCCCTTTCTTTTCTGCTCCTTCATAAAGTGTCTTTTCAGACTGAATACTATCCCAATATTTATCGTAATATTCTAATTCTTCTTTAGAAAAAGCACTTTCCTGTAAATAATCAACAGCTTCTTTAGTTTCAGGATTATCAAAAAGGTCATTTGAAATTTCGCTTGTACCGTCTTTAATCTCGGTCAAGTAGCGTAACCATAAAACTTGTAACCGTTTTTCATTTATATTTTGTGGTTTAAATTTAGGTAATTCGACAAAAACAAACTCTAAACCTTTAATAACTTTGTCGGTTTGTTCTGTATGTACTATTCTATAATGATGATAAAAATTTTCTAATTTTGGCTCGAAAATCTCATTTACCAAACTTAAAGCATAAACAGGTTGAAGGATACTATAATTCTTTCCTTTATCAAGCTGTTTAATATATGCCTTAGATGCATTAAATAAAACTCTTTGTTTAAAATCATCAGTCCAACACATTTGCATTTCAACAATAAATTGCCTGCCTTTCTTGTCTTTACACCTTACATCAACAATAGTGTGTTTCATTAAAGGAATATCAGGCACTAATTCTGTTGGCAAATATTCAAGTGATTCAATAACCTGATCTTCTTCTAAAGGCAACATTGCATTTAGAAAGCTTTTAAGCAAGTGCGGATGTTGTCCGAACACCTTTTTAAAAGTTAAATCATTTTTTGGATCAAGATAGCGCATTATAATTTTATTTTTGCAAATATACAAAAAAACTGATTATTTATGTTTTATTTTATTAGTTTTATTTTTTTGTAATTCCTTTGGTATTCCTGTTTTTTTCAACATTTCATTGGCTTTTTCTAATTTTTCTGGAAACAAAACAACATCTTTGTATTTATTAAGAGAATCATCAATAATGATGTTGTAACCTTTGCCTTTTACTCTTTTTACTTTTACCGTTTTTTCCTTTTTAGCCATGATAAATACATTTTAACTATGTGGTCGCAACTTGCGACCAGTTATTTTTTTATTAATTGGAGGTGTCAAATTGTTACCTCCAATTTTTTCTCAAAATTAATATTTTTTTATTTGTGGCACAGATGTACCCGGAAAAATTGGTATTTTCTGATAACCGATATCGAACCGCGAGAATCAACGAGGTGGTCAAGCTGATGTGCTACGCAAATAAACCTTTCCGAAGAAATAAAAAAGGACAATTCTTTAAAAAAAAAGAATTGTCCAGTGAGGTGAACCTCGCAGGACTGACTTCGAACCAATTTATTGATGACCTAAAATTAATAAATCAATTTAGAATATAAAGGTAGAAAAATTAATTTATAAGTTAAAAAGAATTTGAAATAAATCAAGAATCTGCACTGAACGTGAAAAAGCAAATTCTTGGTTCGATATTTCTCGAAAAAAAATTCTGAAAATCGAGTTCGAAACGCTACAATGAAAGAGGTAGTTAAGCTAATCAGCCACAGCAACAAACCATACGAAAGAAATGAAAAAGAGAGATTTTGCGAAAAATCAAAAGTTCGAGACAGTTTATTAATGATTTGAAATTAATCACTGAATTTTATAGTTTTATAAAAATTGGTTCGACCCCTTTTCGGTCGAAAAAATAATCACCGTCAAAAAGCTTTATTGACAAGCATTTGAGAAAAAGTATTTATTTTTTAATTTTTATAGTTCGAACCACTTTTTTAACAAAAAAGATTTTCTGTTTTACAATAATATCAATGCTTTCGAGTGAAAAAAAAAGGTCTGATTGTTGATTTTAACAATCTGACCTGTGTGGTTGTCCGTTGTGCCGTTAGTTCGAACCAATTTATTGTTGATTTGAAACTAATATGCAAATCGTATTGTCTTATAAAGTTTAAAAATTTATTTTGAAATACTAATAAACCATTTAATATATTCATTTATTCTGCACACCAAGTAAAATGGCAGGTTGAGTAGTTGAAACTCTTTGCCTTTCATTGTCTTAATTGTGTCCAAAGATAATTCTCCCGAATAAATACGAATAGCAAATGAATGAGGTGCAACATCTATAAATTCCATTAATGAGCGTAGCTTACCGGTTTTTCCTGCCTTTACTTCTATCGGAATCAACAAGTCGTTGTATTGAATTAAATAATCAACTTCAGCATCAGATTGTTTTTTTTCTCTAACCCAAAAATAATTTTTGTGTAATGGCATAGGATTTAAAGTCAGTAATTCCTGACCAACAATATGCTCTGCTACTTTACCTTCAAACACATCATCAATATAGGGATTTTGAAGTATTTGCAGCTGTATGCCGGCAAAATAATTCAGCATGCCTGTATCAAGCAATTGTAATCTTGGTGATTTTTTCTTGTTTTCGAGTAAAGGCAAGCGAGTTGTTTCGGTTGGATATACTAAAGTTATGAGCATTGTTTTCTCCAATGTTCGCAATGATTCGCCTATTTCTTTTGATTTATATTTTCCACCTCCAAAACCTTCAAATTTTATTCTATCCCCTGCAATTCTTAATGAAGTATCTATACAATGCCTGATAATACGAATTTCATTTTCTTTTTTAGAATACTTTTCTACATCTTCCGAATAAGCAGTTATTAAGCTTTGGAAAATTTCACTTACAGCCACAATATCATCTGTTTCGATGTAATTTCTTATAATCTCAGGCATTCCGCCTATCAGGCAATATTTCTTGAAAAGCGAAAGTAATGTTTCGTGCAGATATTTTGGTAAAGGTATTTCATCAATAGCCAATAATGCCTGCCCATGATTGGTTGCCATAAGCATTTCTTCAAAGCTAAAGGGTCTTAATATAAGATATTCAACTCTGCCTACAGGAAAGCTTAAATTGTTGTGCAGCATGGTTTCTAAGAGAGAACCTGCAGCAATTATATGAATTTCGGGAATGTCTTCATAAAAATATCTCAATATGTTCACAGCGGTTGGCGAAGACTGAATTTCATCAATGAAAATTAATATACTTTGTCCCTTTTCGATACGTTTATTTTCACGTAATAACAATAATTTTAAAAAAGATTTTACATCAGGAGCTTGCTCAAACAATTCTCTATCTTGCTTAGTGTCCAGATTTAAATAAATAAATACATCAAACTCTTCGGAAAACATTTTCACAAGTGTAGTTTTTCCTACTTGCCTTGCGCCTCTTAGTATTAATGGTTTTCGATGCTTTTTATCTTTCCACTGTTTGAGGTTACTTAATACTTTTCTTTGATACATAGTTATTTCAATAAATAATAAAATACAAAGTAAACCATAATTAATCAAAAAAACAACACAAAGTAAGCCGTATTTTATTGCTATGGGATATCAAAGCAAACCAAGTTATACTAATATATTTTGGATGTCATTTCCTAAAATCGGTTGACTAAAAATTAACCAATAAAACGGAAACAATGACAAAACTCAAGACTCAACCCTGTCGAAAAAAAGACTACGAAAAAGTTAATTTCGA
>JBAZBZ010000036.1 GCA_041671145.1 Bacteroidales bacterium
AGCGCCCTAATCTCGGGTCGTAAATTCTCATACCATAGTCATAAGAGTTTCCCGAGCCTTTCAATTCGTCATCTTTTTCTTTTCCGTTAAACCCGTGCCGATATGCACCTATACATTTTGTCAAAGAACTTCCTGTTGTACTCGTATGGTTTTGTAAAAACTTTTCCAATTCCTTATGAGTTATTAGAAACAAATGTAGAAAGAAATTTCCCGAATTTGCAATAAAATTCGGGAAAATAAAATATTTTTTAAATCAAGATTTTTTAATCTTGATTGTTTAATAAAAAAACAAATAATTTATAATTATTGTTTTTTTGTCCTTTTGATTTTTGGAATTCCAAATTTCATTAACATTTCGTTTGCCAAAGCAACTTTATCAGGGAACAAAACAACATTATCATATTTGTTCAATGATTTATCAATGATTACAATTGGAACTTTACTCTTTTTTAATTCTTTAATATTCATAAGTAGTATTTATATTCTGTTGTTTTTTTATTACTAAAAAAGACTCATATTCTACATCTTTTCTAAACGGGTGCCAATTTTTATCTCTGAAACCTAAAACATCAAAGTCTTTCTTAACTTCAGTAATATATCTTGTAATCCCCATTCTATATAACCTTGTTCTTGATTTAGTGCTCCCTATTGCATAAATTATTGCATCAGGTTTTTTCTCTACAAAAGCATAAACCGCTGCCACAACAGTTGCCAGTACCTTTTCACTATCTCCATTATTTGAAATAACTTTATCATTAATCTGACCTGTCTTGGCATCTTTATCTCCAAAAGCAAGATTATAGACACCTTCCATATTTGTTGTAGTAAACTGAATTAATTTTGGAATTCTACCTTTTCTGCCTTCACTTACAAATTCGTAAGTTGTTAATCCATCGCCTCCTTTTAATTGGTATCTCGGTAAATTCATTTAATTAAATTATTTTTCAATCAAAATTCCTCAAATTAATATTTACTTCAATCAAAATCAATGCAAATATACAAATAATTTTACTTATTTCAATGGATGAAATTTATTTATTAACTCCCTTTGTTCCTCTATCGGAGTAAAGCGAAACCTCGCTGTTGCCGAAATCCATTTATGACCTGCCATCAATTGCACCTGCTCCAATGGAATGCGTTTTTCATTCAACCAGTTTGCGATTACACTCATTCTTACTGTCATCGGATTTAAGTTCCTGTCGGGGAATAATGGTTTAAATGTTTCCACAACATAGTTAATGTCTTCAACTGTTATCGGATTTCCTCGCATTCCTATCAGCAACTTTTCAGTTTCACATTTTAAAAGGTTTTCTCTGCTCTCGCGAGCATATCTTTCTATTATTCGGAATTGTTTTGGAACAAGCTCCAAATGGCGTGAAGCAAATTTTCTTGAAGCTTTTATATAGATAGTTCCGTTGTCAAAATCAATATTGTTGATTTTTAAATTTATCATTTCGCCGACTGTAAGACCCTGATAAATGAGTATTGATATTAATGTCTGATTTTTCAACCTCAGTTTTTCATAGCGTTCCTCTCTATTCATAAGCATTTCCAGTTCTGCTGATGAAAACAAATCCTGATGGATTATGTCTTTGTTTTTTCTCTTTCTTAGGATTAAAGCTCTACACGGATGATCATTTCTTAATCCTATGTCAACAAGAAAATCGTAATATTTCTTTACCGCTCCGAGAATTCCATTTTTAGTGTCTGAATTTTTGTAATCCCTGACTTTTTCTGACATATAATTCAATACATCTTTATATCTGTAATTTTTTGCATCGGGATTTGAATTCAGGAAATTTCTTATTGCATACATATAGCTTCTTGCGGTCTGTTTTGAATGTCCCATGCGGTAAATGTAATTTTCTATTTCTGCTAATTCATTCATAATTTCATTATTTAATCTGACTTAATATTTTCAATCGTTGCATTCTTCTTTTAGAATATATATGTGCTGTATCAATATTGCTATGTCCTAAAAAATGTTGAACGAATTCAATTGTTGCTCCGTTATCCAAAAGGTGAGTAGCTATTGAATGTCTGAGACAATGTAATGTTATTTCTTTTCTTAATATTTCAGGGTTTTGTGTTCTTTCAATCAGTTGTTTTAATCTTTCATTCATATCATCTCCCTTTTTTCTTCTGCCCCATTGGTTTATAAACAATGCATGTTCCGGAGTTGTGTTTATGTTTATATATTTCATCCTTTCGTAAATGATGTATTCTTTTAAATCTTTCAGCACATTATCGGAAAGGGGAATGGTGCGACTTTTATGATTCTTGCTGTCTCTTATAACAACAACTCCTTTTTGTATATGGACATCTGAAGCATCAAGTTTTTCAAGTTCGCTTCTTCGAAGTCCGCATCCGTATGCAAGTGAAAGCATCGCTTTATCCTGTCTTGTTTCGCAAGCGTTATAAAGCTGTTTTATTTCTTCAAGTGTAAGTATGTTTCTTTCTTTATATTTTTTTAGTACGAATTTTGGCAATCGTGCAGGAGAGCTATCAACAACATCTGTGTCCAATAAAAAATCAAAAAATAATCTGAGTGAAAACAAATGACTTTTAATCATTGAATCGCTTAATCCACCACCTCTCCTTTGATTTGGTCTTTCGAGCAGGTATTCGTGGTATGCGATTATTTCTTTTGCTGTGATTTCCTTTATTTCACTTACTTGTTTGCTTTCTATGAAAAATAAAAATTCTCTGACACAACTCGGATACATGCTGTCTTTGCCTCTGCTATATCCTTTTGTTTTTATAAATGAATAAAACTCTTTATAGTAATTTTCAAATACTGGATTATATATTGGCAGATGCTTCATTTATTTTATTTTTTATTTTTATCTATTATGCTCACTCCTGAGTTGATGAGACGCTACGCTGTTTTGCTTGCTGTGTGTGAGTTGTAGTGTTCCATATTCTTTGAGCTACTGTGAGCTATTAGCATTATTAATCGTTTCAAGCTGTTTATTTAATTCGTCTTTTATTTTTGTTTTGATTTTTTGAATATCATCAAAGAATACAATTTTATATTTAAAACCTTTATTAGAGTAGCCACCAACTTTTTGGATATATTCAAGCATTTCTAAACTTTCCATATATCTGAAACAAGTACCTCTGCTTAAATTTAAGGTAAGCCGGATTTCTCTTTGTGTAAATTGATATTCGTTTGCTTTGTTCTGTGATTGTTGTTTTACATAATCTTTAAGTTTATCAAAAAACTGCCTGAGCGATGAATCTAAATCATCAACTTTAAGAATTATTGCATCAAATAAAATATTGAATGCAATTCTTAAATCTTCGGGTTCTGCTATTAGTCGCCCTTTGTTGTCTTTGTTTCTTTGATACTGATGCAGGATTGTAATTTGTTTTACGAATTGCTGATAGTGAAAATTCAGCCGTCTGAGCATCTTTGCTTCTGTGGGCAGTTTTACTTTGCTTGCATAAGGATTGATGACTTCATATGGCTTTATAAGCCGTATACAATTTTGCAAAAATACTTTTGCTTTTCTTTCTTCTGCTTGGTCAATAATTCCTGAAAGCACGTTATTTTGATGTTCTATTATTTTTTGTGTTTGTTCTTCGCTTTCATCCACACCAATTACAACGGATCGGCTCATGCTGTCGTAATATATTTCTGCGTGAGTAGTTGCCAATAGGGAAGCGAAGTTGCTTTTCACAATTTTCACTACCGAAGTTATATTCCCGTTTCTGTCTTTGTATGTGGTGGAACTGCTCAGCACTCCTGAACTTTGTAATTCTCTGAAAGCGTATTGGGCTTCCTCGTCCAATCCGTCGTAATCCTGCAGTAGCAATAATTTGTCAACTAATTCTTCTTTTGAATAATGATAAAATGATTTGCTTGTGACCCTTGTCATAATAAGCACATCTTCCGAAGGAAAGCATTGTCCGATTGTATTTATTAAATGACTCTTTCCCGAACCGCTTGTGCCTTGTATTAGCGTATGAAGCGGATTGCTCATTTTGTAAGTTGAAGCATTAACAAAAAGTAATTTTCTTGTGTTTTCTTCTCCCACCACTCCTGCTTTTTCAATAAGTTTATCAATATTTTCAATCAGGTTTGGTTCTTTTAAAAACTGAATTATTTGCTTTTCTTTTTCGGGTGGGACTTGCTGATAATTTCTTCTTATCTTCAGTTCATTTCTGTACTGCTCGATTTGGTTTTCGCGATATTTTTCAAGTAAATCGGTTAACTGCAATAGTTCTGTTTCGATTTGTTCATTGTTTTGATAATAAATATTTGCGATTTGTTCTGCAAGGTATCGGATGCTTTCTCTTTCGTATAAATCAATTTTTACTCGTTCTTTTCTTCCAGTGGCTTTTTCTTCAATAATAAGTGTGACGGGCAGAACGCTTAAGTCCTGCGAAATCGCTCCGAGTACGAAATAATTATTTAGTTTATTTTGGAGCAATAATTTTCCGTCATATATGGTTTGAATTTCCGGTTTTATTTCTTCCGTTGTTTGAAAACTCGTTTCAATTATTTCAGCTTCTTCAACTGATTGTAGTTCTTCCTGCTTTTCTATTATTAAAGGTTGGGATTGAGGTTGAGTTTTGTTTTCAATATCATTTTTATTTTCTTCTTTCTGTTTTTCGGGCAGGGGATTGTCGTCTGCTTCTTCTTCGCAGTTAATTGTATGGGTTAGTTTTTCAGCGACTGCTTCTTTGCCTTTATTAATAAGGATTTCGTGAAGCGTTTCTTCTTCATCAAATTTTACTCTTTTTACCGGAATATTGCCGATAAGTTTTCTGAGGTCGCTTATGTCTGATTTCATAGTAGGTTGTTTTTAATTGTTATGTTTCCAACAATTATTATTTCTTTAAGTTCCGTAATGCTTTTTATGGCATCAATGTGTTGTTGTTTTATTTGTCCGTCAAAAAGCGACATCACCGCTTCGTTTTCTTTTAGTGTTTCCGATTCAAGAATGGTTGCTGTTTCAAGTACTGTTTGGGCTAAAAATAGCTTTTGTGCGGTTTTCTTCGGGTATTCGGGATAAATGCCGTATTCATTCATGTATTCAGTTTTTCCGTTTTTTATAGATATTGAACAGAAGTTTATTATTTCATTATCCTTATTTCGTAAGGGAAAAAGCATTGAACCTTTTCCGAAGCATTTGTATGTTATTCCTCCATGACTTGATGGAATTTCTGTTTTTACAAGGAATCCGACGCTTTCCAGTTCGTCTTTAAATTTCTGCTCTTTTCCATGATGTAGTTGCCCCGAACTGAATCCCACTCTTGTCAGCTTCATGCTTAATTTGTTTTCTGCAAGCCATTTTTGAGGTACTTGCGAACATGCGCTGTGCGTTCCTCTTTTTAAACTTTTGTATAACTTTAGAAATATTTGAATTTTGTTTTCAGATAAGCTCTTGATGTCGGCTGTTGTTTCTGTGTTTTCCATTTGTTTAATTTTTAAACCTGCTTTTTGCAATACTTATTGATATTACCGTATTGCAATAAAGACAAGGGTTTGCGTTATGTTTACCAAACATCAGAACATTTTTTGTGAAAACAAAATTTATATTTATATTATTTGCCACTATTATCAATGGTTTTAGAGTGTTTTGATATTTTGCTTTTTTCTGTCTTTTTTTAGTGTTTCTTTATTTATAACATATGCCAGATAATGCAAATTATCTAAATTTATATGTCTGCCCGAAGAAATCTTAAAAAAAGAATAAGAATCTATCGGATTATCGGATCCTGTTATTATATTATTTGTTTCCATAGTTGAGTAATTTTAAAGGGTTTGCAAGTATTTAATTTAAACTTATTTGTTCAATCTTATTCGTTGATACTCCATAATCCATGATCAATGGCAAAGCCCAATAATTCAGGATGTCTTCAAGCAATACATCATACTGAGATTGCGACTTATCAAGTTTGCATAAATTGCTTAGAATTGTGTCGTATATTTTAATTGCTTCCTTTTCTGGAAGTCCACCTTGCATGGCTCTTTGCATTATATTAAACAAGAGTTCTGCAATTTTCTCTGTTGCTGGGGTATATGTCTTTATTTTCATAGATTTTTAGTTTTTGATAAAGTTTTACTTTATCAAAAATACTTTATCAACCTTAAAACTCAATTATTACTGGCTTTACGTAGAATTGACTATAGGTTAACAGCAATACTATTGGGAAAAATTTAAAAGAGAGGTGTATTATTATTCAGGATGGTTTATACTATATGTATAAAAAAGAGGCTGTTTTCTTAACAACCTCAGGATATAATACTTATTATCAAACCATATCTATATTTAACATGATTTCATTAATATTATCCCTATTAGAATTATCTCCTGTCCAAAGAACAAATTCTTCATTATCTTGATCCTTTGATTTGTATTTACTTAAATAGGCCTTTAAAACACCAGGGTTTACTTGAACATTTAATTTTGATGAATAAAAATGTCTTGCCACTTCTACGTGTCTATCTTTTTTAAAAATCTTATTTAAATAATTAAATTGTACTAATTCAAAATATAAATGAGATAAATCTTCTATATTACCAGTCCAGTCAATAAGTTGATCTGGAATCATTAAGCTTCTAAAATGATTAATAAAAATTTCTTTCTTGATATATCCTATCAATTTTTTATCTAATAATCCTTCATAAAGTTTTTCAAGGCTTGCAATGCTTTTTTGCCATATCATCTTATTAGAAGTTAACACTCCCAAAAATTTAACTTCTTTTGCATCAATAACGTTGTATAGTGATTTTAAAATCACATTTTCTAATAAAAGAAAGATGCCTCTGAAGCTAATATTTTCAATTGATGCTATTTTTTCAATGGCATCGTTTGTTATTTTCTTCTCAGGTAAAGAATAAATGTTTTTTAATTGGTTAAATACATCTAATATTAAATTAGGAATTCTCAAACTATCTGAAAATATTATTTCACGGTTTGAAAAATCAGAAATAAATTTTAAATATAAATTTTTCAGCTCATTGTTTCTTTGATTCAATTTTCCGAGGTATTCAAACATTCGTAAACTATTTATAAGTGACGTACCTAATCTAAATTGATATTGTTCGTCTTTGCTTATAAAATCATTAATGTCATACTCTAGGGCAATTTCAACGGGTTTGTTTATTCCATTTTTACCAGCTTGTCCTGTTCTTAAAATAATTTGGGTTAAATTATTTTTGGCTACTTCTTTAAGATATTTTATAACTTCAAATCCACTATCTTCCATCACAACATCAAGAAAAATCACAGCAACATCTGTTTCTTCAGAATCTTGTTTTTGTAATGCTTCTATCGTATTTTTAGCACTATCAAAATAACAATATTCGAGATTAATGTTTTTCAATTTAGTAAATTCACTTGAAGCTTTTTGTAGTGATATTACTGTTGTATCAAAAACAGAATATTCATTGTCAACGATAAATATTTTCCAAGTATTTTTTTCTTCCATATTTATTAAATATTTTATATGTTAGTTTTTAAATGAGATTACAAATTTTACCCCATCCGTCTCATTACTTTGACAGGATATACTACCATGCAACCCTTCTTCTACAACCTTTCTAACATAACTTAAGCCCAATCCTTTAATTCCTTCTTTTTTTGTAGAAAAGTATTCATCAAAAATTCTTTTTAAATTATCATCGGAAATAAGCTTTCCATTATTTTGATAAATAATAACTATATCGTCATTATTTTGTTCAATTCTAATTTGAATTAACTTATCTTTGATTTTATATCCTTCAAAACCATGTTCAATTGCATTGTTTGTAAGATTCTGTATTATTTGAGATATAAAACCAGGGGAAGTTTCAATTTTAATATTACTATTACATTCTATTAAATAATTAATATTTTTCATTTTTAATTTAAATGAAAGTATTTGTATGCTTTGGTTTATATATTCTTTTAAATTTATTTCCTTCCTTTCATTTAAAATTTGATCGTTTGTTATTGTTTCAAATCCTGAAATCCAGTCTTTAATTTTAGTCATTTCCTGAAAAATAATATTACTGCTTTTTAAAACATTATTATAATAAACATATTCTTCTTTATCTGATGATGTTCTATCTAAAAATTTAGTTTCATTTCTAAATGTATCCGATAAAAGTAATGCATTACCAACTGGGGTTTTCAAATCATGTGCAAGTCCCATTACCATATCACTTATAAACGCTCGTTTTTTTGATTCTATTAATTCATCTTTATTTTCTTCAAGCTCTTTATTTGCTTTTTTAAGTTTTTCGTTAGCATCTTTCTCAAACTTGTATTTTCTTCTGGACCTTTTAATAGAAATACTATTTATGATAAGAATGACAATAGAAAGTAAAGCTATGCCTATCAGCACCAATCTTGTGTTAGAAAGAATTTTATTCTCATTTTTTATTTGTATATTTTCTTTCCTATTTTTTGAAATTTGATTTTTCAATATAATACTTTTTGTATATAGATTATCATTATTGTCTTTCAATTTTATGTTTTCTTTCCTGTTTTCTAAAATTTGATTATTCAGCAATAAGTATATATTATTTAGATTATCGTTTTTTTTGTTAAGTTCGTTATTAATAAGAAGAAGTGATGCATTGTCGACTTTCATCTTTTTATTTTCTACAAAATATTTATAATAATTATAAAAACGCATGAATTTTTCATCTTTTGTATTCACACTATTCATATCAGGTAAATATTCAATAGGAAGATTCCAAGCTGAGAAATCTTTTACAAATTTATTTTTACTTGAAGGAGGAAGGGTTTTAAGTTGGTTATCTGATATATTAATACTAGATAAATCCAAATTGGAAAATGATTTTGGTAATTCTTTCAATTCATTGGATTGTATATATAATCCCTCAAGATTCTTAAGATTCCCAAATGATTCGGGTAGCTTTGTTAATTTGTTTTCAGATAAACCAATCTGTTTAAGAGAATTAAGGTTTCCTATGGATTCTGGCAGTTTTGTTAGCTTATTCATATTTACCGCTATAGTTTGAATAGAGCAAAGATGTCCAATGGATTCAGGCAATTCTGTTAATTCATTTTCATATATAAACAACCCTGTGAGAGAATCCAGATTTCCGATGCATTCGGGTAATTTTGTTAATTTATTATTTGCTAATTCTAAACGCTCAAGATTCTTTAAACTACAAATTGAAGATGGTAGTTCTTTTAGATTATTTCTAAAAAGATCAAGAACTTTTAATTTAATCAGTTTTTCAAAATCAATATTATCTAGACTTTCTAAGTTGCAATTTTGAGCATAGAGTACTTCTAAATTAGAAAATTGCTCTATTTCAACAGGTAATTCTTTGAAATGTTTACAGGATAAATTTAGTGTTTGTACTTCTAATGGATTCTTTAAAGCATCTTCTAAATTTGTAAACGTATGTTTATCGCTTTGTGCAGAACAAATGAGTGTAAATAAAATCAAAAAAAACAACCCGATATTTTTTCCTGCTTTTAATTTGTACATATAAATTTATTTAAAAGTCAAAATAATTATAAAATTACAAAAATGAAAATTAAAATAAATTAACGATTGATTAACACTTAGATTAAAATTAAAAATGCCGTAGGTATTTTAACTTACGGCATAATATTTTTGATATATAATTTATTTGTTTTCTATTGATAATAGATACCAATAAATTGTGATTGTATGAAGGATACGACCTAATGCACAATCCAAATCATCTACTGAAGGGTAATTATCATGATTATCTTCATTTTCTTTTATTTTTGCATTGTAAAAATTTTCGTATTCATCAAAGAAAAATTCATGAAATAACCATCCTTTACCACAAGACTCAGAACGTCCAGGAATAATGTAATAATAAATTTCACAAATTTTTTTATTATTTTCCAAAACATCAAAATGCATGGCTCCGCCACTAGGACTTTCTTTGCTGCCCTCTAGATCAGAGCGATTATAACTGAATAATAATCTATTTTGAGTTTCGTAATCGGTATAGCCTTTAATGGCTTCGGGGATTGCTTTTTCTAATGATATTGCAAGGTCATTTAATGTTTTCTTAGAAAAAACATTTTTAATTTTACTAGTTATTTCAGGAATAATGCTAATAGGTGTTTCCATAATATTAAAGATTTAAGGGTTACTAAAACAGACTTAGTTTATCTGCTTTAGCAACCCTTAAATTATTTTCAAATAACAATTGCAATATGCTGTATATTAGCATATTGCAATAATGATGTCAAATATTATTCGTGTGACTCTTAAGGGGGTCTGGGGAACTCCCCAGCAAGATAGCGTGTGGCTGTATCACTTTGTGTACAGTCCACACGCTATCTTGCCTAACGCTAATTCGTGATTCGTTCCTGCCGTTTTACTCTTTCTCTATCGGACAAATTCATGTCCTTTAAATTGGATTTTTTACTCCTTATTGTCCTTTATTTTTGATTCTGATTTTTCTCAAAAATCGTATTTCTTCTTTTTCGATTTTTTCATTTTTCGAAAAAAAATTATGCTGTGGACTGTCCACTTTTCGCCAAAATTCCGGAGCAAATTGACCACCTAAATTGAAGTAAAAAAACACAATGATTTTGGTCTTATTTCCGAATTGGATTTTTCAAAATTCCTCTTGCTTTCCGTTTCCAAAAATGCCAACATAGAACAAATTTTAAAAAGTTCTTTTTATGGCAACAGAAAACAATATTTGGGTGCGACAGCCCCAAGAGAAAAAAGGGGATTATTTCTTCAATGGAAAGTCATATATGACTTCAAATCTGATGAGAGAAATTTCAATCGGAGAGTTAATATGGATTCTTGCGGATTTAAAAGCATTTGTCCGGGCAGAGCAGGGAATTGACTACCTCGTAGTTTATGTTCGTTCTGACGGTAGAAAAATATTTTGTATTGATCAGCTTTCCAAATCAATGATGGGAAGCGGGGATTATACAAAAGAGGAAGTAAAAGAATATAATTACTGGACAATGCTTTTTGCTGAAGAATATTGAAATGTAAGAGCCGAAAATTTTTCGGCTCTTTTTATAAAATGTCTTTCTAAATCAGTTTTTATCCCAAATGTTTTTTTACTTCTTCCTGTGCTTTTCTGTTTTCAAGCTCTTGCTTAACTGATATCGGAACGCATTTTTTATTTACCGGATTAAAATATATTCCAAGCGATTTGGCTACAACAATAGCGCAGGGAATTCCGATTATAGAAACAAACAAACCTACAACCTGAAAAACTCCTATTATGAAATTAAATAATCCGAAAGGGAAGTACAGCACTCTTACTATTGTTGAATAAACTTTCCAAAGTTTATTTTGTTCAACATTCAAGTCGGATTTGCTTACCATTGCTTTGCTGAATGGAGTAAATAAGAATTTGCTGTATTCTATAAGCCCAAGACCTATGGGCGAAGCAATAACAGTTACAACTAATAATGAACCTAAAATAAAAACCCATATTGCCATTAAAAATCCCAAAAATGGAATATGCCAAATAATGTTACCAAGTGTTCTCATAAATATTTTTTATTAAATTTTTCCTACTCGTAAGGCTTTTCGGTTCCGCCCCGTTTTTAGTGGGTTCTGGTCTCCACATTAATTCAATATAATTTATAACCCTACATAAACATGCCGACAATCCAAGAAGTACTACCAAGGAGTATTAAAATTCTACCTATTGCCATACCCGCTTCGCTTGCCGGAAAAGCCGACAGATAGATTAACACTCCTGCAATTGCTAAAACATATCCAAGAATTTTTAAAATTTTTCCAAGATTGTCATGATTACCCGAAGCATTTTTTGCTGAATTATTTACATTATTTTTTCTCGTTTTTTTATTATTTATAAAACGTTCCAACAGATTTCCATTTCCACTAACTTTTTTAATAATGTTAATAGCAGAATATTGGGATTGTGTTTGGGGTTTGGTTTTCGTTAATAGTATTTCATTGTTTGTTGATGCAGTAAAATTCAAATCGGAATTTTCGTTGGGAATTTCGGAAGTTTCTTTAGTATCAGTTTTTCCAATTGTCGCTGTATCTACTGGTGCTTTTTCATTTTCAAAAGAATTAACTTTACGTTTATGTTCCTTCTTATTAGATCCGATGCTAACAAAATATCCAGTCCGATAATGTCTTTTTACAATATCTACTTTAGATGTTTTACATGAAAACATCATTTGGATTGCGATAAGTATCGCCAATACTGTCAATAGTTTTTGTGCTTTTTTCATAGTTTTAATTTTAATAAGGTTATACATTTATTTTTATTTATTCTTTGGTTTCGGTATTCCTAAAATGTCAATACAATTTATCGCTTCCATAATTTTGTTATTGTCTCTTTCATCTATTTCAAAAGTCAGTTGCATATTTTCCTTATATTCCACTCTTATTTTCTTTACAGGTATGGTTTTAAGCATTGACCACACAGTATCGCTAACTGAAGAAAATTGCCAGTAATCTTCACATTCATCTCTGTATTCCATTTCGATTTTACCGCTTATATTTATGACTACTCCATTTTGAAGCAAAAAACTAATAGAGGATACTCTGCCTACATCGCATTTGCAATTTGTAATCCACATTAATAAATAATTACTTCCATTAAAATTACATGCTGATACTTTTATGTATTTTTTACAAAGCCAACTTCCATATCCTGAAGATCCGGCAGGAGCAAGTTTTTTTTCAAAGTAAATTTCCTGTAATTTAGTTCTGACCTCTGTTTGTTTGGTAAATTCATCTACTGAATTTTTTGAGTATTTGCAATCTTTTTGTTGTGCATTAGTGCTTAAGCCAATTAAGGCGAGCAGTACTGAAATTAGAATTTTTTTTCTCATATTTTTTTAAGTTTTATTTTTCCGCTTCCAGTCCCGAAGAAGAAGTTTATAAATGCAAAAAGCGCGGACTGTAACAATATTCGGTTCCGAGGTACTGGTATACCCTTCAACGCAAATAAGTTAAGCCCACGCTTTTAGCATGAGCGTTCAACTTATTATTCTTACGTTGAATGAAAATTACCAGTTTTCGGAACTAAGAATAAAAGCTAACGCTAATATTTTTCTATAAATAAAAGAACGTGATTTTAAACAAAATTAAACTTTTTTTTCTAAACACTCTAAAAAATTAAAAATATTTTGTTTTCTCTATTCCTTTCATAAATAAGATGTGCAGAGGCATTAAAATAGAAATAAAATCATTATTTTTGCAAGAAAAATTTATTAAACATGGGACGAAAATTTATAATCAGAGATGAGAAAAACGAAACATTAGCAGTTATTACATTCTTTTTTCTTTTAGAAATTAAGAACTTTGTCGGCATGATAATATTTCCGAATTTGAAAAGGTATGAGATATCCTTTTATTCAGAAAACAACAACATGGATGAAATTGTAAAAGGGCTTATAAAAAAAATCGGAATAGAAAAATACAAAGATTATATTGAAATATAAAAAGCCCGAATACATTTTGCATCGGGCTTAACTTTAATTTGTCATTTTAAAACTCACTACAAAGTACCTTCATCAGCAAAGCTATAATAACTGCCATCAGGAGCGATAATAACATGATCAAGCAATTTTATTTCAAACAATTTACCGGCATCATTTATTTTCTTTGTTACTGAAATATCCTCATTGCTCGGCTTTATATTTCCTGAGGGGTGTGAGTGCGAAATTATTATCGCACTGGATAAAGCTTTCAAAGCCGTTGCAAAAATAATTTTCAAATCCACCACAGTTCCGCTTATTCCTCCGGTGCTTAATTTTGTCCACCCCAAGAAAACATTAGCTTTATTAAGCAGAAGCATATAGAACTGTTCCTGAAATCCGATAGTGTCTTTATCGTAAAGAGAATTTAAAATATTAAACACATCTTTGGAATTTGTTATTTTAACTTTGCTTTTATTTTCGTTTCTATACACAACCTTAATTTCCGCCAATTCCGTGCTCGTTTCAAAATGACTTAACTCGCTTTTTTCAAATAATAATTCTGTTTGCACTTTTTTATTTTTTTAGTAAAGAACTAATTTGAGGGGAGCATAGCATCAGCAAAATTGAAAGGCAAGAGTTTTAAACAGTATCCACAAACGGAATATTGACTTTAAAACAGGGAAGTATATATACTTTATGGGTTAGTGTCGAATTAAAAATTTAATAATAAAGAACCGTTGCCCCGAAAGGGTCGCACAGATACTTAAAAAATATCTGTGCAGAAGCGAACAACGAGCTGAAATTTGTATACAAGAAAACACTTTACTTTTCTTTTGTTTGGTGTTAGCTTGTATATGCACAAGCCCGCCCGATTCGCTTCTGGCGGGCTTTGTGCATATATGGAAAAATATATAGAGGAGTATTTGGATTGGAAGGGGATTCATTCCCCAAAAGCAAGTATTGCTTATAAAAGCTGGCTTATTCAGTTTATAAGGGTTTGCGGAAGTAAACCGATAGAGGAATATAGGATTACCGACATAGTTTACTACCAGAAATGGATCAAAGCCCATTACAGCTCATATAGTTTGGAATATGCTTCCGTTATAATTAAAAACTTTTTTCAATATTTCAGAGATCAGAATTACACCTGTCTTCCACCATCACTTATTAAAAGAAAAAAAGGTCATGCAAAATCACACAGGGCAATAAAGGAAGAAGAATTTGAAAAAATCGTTTCAATAATTCCTGATAATGATTTCTGGAATTTAAGAGATTTGCTTGTCATTCGCATGTTGTGGGACACAGGAGTTCGTGTCTCCGAATTAACTGATTTAAACGTATCGCAAATTGATGTTGAAAATTTGGCTGCTGTTATTTCAACAAAGAAAACTGCAAATAAAAGAATAATCGTTTGGTCGGAGAGAACACAACAACTGCTGATAAAATATTTAACAATGCGTTCGGAAATTCCTGAAAACAAAGATGCTTTAGCATTGTTTGTGGGGAAGGTGAATAATATGAGCTTTAATCCAAGATTATCGACACGAAGCGTGGAACGAATAGTTAAGTATTACTCAAACAAAGCCGGCATAGTTGAAAGAGTTACACCGCACAGTTTCCGTCATGGCTGGGCTCACAAAAGGCGAGACATGAACGCTCCGCTTTCTTTTATTCAAAAAGGACTTGGACATATGAATCCTGTTTCAACATTCATTTATGAGCAATACTCCGACATGGACTTTGAAAGAAATGCAAAGGCATATCTCAGACAGGCACAATATGAAAGAACCGCAAAAGTATTCTTTAAACATCCACAGATGGCTTAAATTTAAAGGTTTCTATGAGAAAATGTTTATCCACATTTGCATTTGCTTGCATTAGTTTTTTACTGTGCTAAACTTATTCACAGTCAAGTTTATTGAAATTAATTTTCAAAGAAAAGAATAACAAGTGCAAATATATTTTGAATATTAAATTTTTCTAGTGGTAAGTTTACATAGGGGATTGCTTTTCAACCCCTAAATTTATAACCCCTCAACGTCGCACAATATGGGTTATACGACAAAAATTTAACAAATTGATTAGTTATATTCAAATCTCATCATCAAAATAATCTCAATTGCCCATATTGTAGATGAAAAAAGCACCAGTTATTCTTTATTGAATAGCTGGTGCTTTTTTTGTTTTGTGCATAGTGCCCTGTGGAGTTGTCTGTAGAGAATTTAGTTTTTGGAAAACGTTTTCATCAGTGTTGCCCGTAAGGGTTTTATTCGTGAACAGGCGAATAAAGAAGCGAACAACACTGACAAATGGAAATAATCGGACGGCAACTTCAACTCCATAGATCACTATGTATAAGAATTTAATCTGACCGGCTTTCAGTTCAATAAACTCGTCGGTCGAGTTTATAAATAATAACAATAAAATAAATAATGAAATTCTTTGATGTCTACACAAAAAGGGTTTATGAAAAAGATGGCGAGAAAAAGGAAGTATCATACAGGGCTGGCTTAATGAAGCTGACAGAAAAGGGCAGTATATATCTTCGCCTTTTTAATAATCCCAATGTTGATTATTACATCTGCGAAAGAGTGCCAAGCATTCCAGTTATAGATGCAGAAAAGTAAAATAGCTTTTCTGTTTTCCTTTATCAATTCTAATTAAATATTCTATGAATATTAAAACAATACCCGTTCCAAATGCGGTATTTGACACATATTTAAAAGAACTTAAAATTGCAGAACTTAAAGTGCTTTTAATTATAATCAGACAAACTCTTGGATGGAAAGATTTAAGCACTGAGTCAAAAAGAAAAGAGATAGATTGGCTTTCAAATAATTTTCTTGCATTAAAAACAGGATGTTCCAAAAGGGCAATTAATGATGCGATTCAATCTCTTGTTAAAAATAAAATAATTGATGTTTTATCTAAATCAGGCGAACTTCTTGATACTTCAGAAAAGCGAAAAGGACAGCAAAAGCTTTTCTTTCGTCCCGCTAACGCAATATTTGCGTTTGTGGAAAACAAGTGTAAAAGCTGTGAAAAAGATTGTAAAACTCACGAAACCTACGCAGAATTTGCGGAGGACTTACGCAAAAAAAGACAGGAACTAGCGCAAAATATGCGTTATACAAGAGAAATTCCTTTACAAGATAAACTCTTACAAAAAATTATTATTAATAATAAAATGAAAAACAAATCAAAAGAAAGAAAAATAACAATTGATGCAATGTATATTATTCCTCTTGAAGAATTGCTTATGCATGTTTTAGTTTCAGATGAAGACAATTCGTTGCTGTTAGAGTATTTACGCAATCAACCTTTAATAGTAGAAACCAAAATAAAAAAAGTAATAAAAAGAATTCTTCGTTTTCAGGAATCAAATGTAAAACTCAGGGAATTGAAATTTGCATATAACGATTCTGATAACTTTACTCATGGAATATCGCATTTCAATGCAAAGCTCAAGGGTACAAGAAAAGAATTAAGAAAAGTAGCAGGGGAGAATAAAATATTTATGTTCGACTGGGAAGATTTGCAGTAGATTATTAATTCTATATTTTTTAAACAATGAAAAAAAATCAAAAAAACAAACAAAATATATTCTCAAAAACTCAGATTTCATTCTTTGCAAAAGAACTGCAGGAAGCAGGGAGCTTTGATGAGTTAATGATTAAGAAAAAAGCTGTCGAGGAAAGTAATGGTCGTGTTTATATATTAACTTACAGTAATATTTTGCTGTATAGAAAAATTCATTTAATCGGAGTATATAAATTATTACGTCCTTACTTTAATACTAAAGTCCCATATTCTTTTTGGAGTCAGTTATACTCGGCTTTAAAAAAGAATATTCGTCCTTCAAAATAACATGAAAACTCCTTTAACCTATTACGGAGGCAAGCAGAAACTTGCCGAACGTATCATTTCTATGATTCCTAAGCATCGCATCTACTGTGAGCCGTTTTTTGGCGGTGGGGCGGTGTTTTTCGCCAAATCTCCGGCAAAGGTTGAAGTAATTAATGATTCCAACGGTGAGTTAATTAATTTCTACAAGGTTCTTAAAACGGATTACAAAAAACTGGCAAAATTAATTAAAGGCACATTGCACAGCAGGGAAGAACATGAGACAGCCGAAGTAGTAATGAAATATCCAAAATTATTTAATGAAGTTAGGCGAGCATCGGCTATTTGGACATTAGCAAATCAAAGTTTCGCTTCAATGCTTGGTGGTACTTGGAGATGCGACTTACAGAAGAATTCAACTGCAAGCCGTTTAAATAACAAAAGAAATAATTTTACAAAAGATTATGCAAAACGCTTGGAGCAAACACAAATTGAAAATCGTGATGCTTTAAAAGTAATTAAATTATGGGACAGCAAAGACACATTCTTTTATTGTGATCCGCCGTATTACAATGCTGACATGGGGCATTACAAAGGCTATACAGAACAGGATTTCGAGAATTTATTAAAAACACTTTCCAAAATAAAAGGGAAGTTTATTCTTAGCTCCTATCCTTCTGAACTTATTGAAAAATATAGCAAGAAATTCAAATGGTGTACTACAAAAATTGAGGGGATTTCTGTATCTGTGGCATTAGGTAAGCGGAAAACAAAAACTGAGGTGCTAACTAGTAATTTTATTACAAAAACACACAAATAAAAAATACTTTGATGCTTTTATCTTTATGTGTTATTACAACACTGATTATCAGCTTTTAAAAAGAATGCGTATAAGAACGCATACAAGAAAATGCAAAGAAATGTAAAAATAACAATAAAAAAACTTGTATATTTGCAAATTACTTTGTATATTTGCATTTAAATTTGAAATAACTATGGGATTAATTTTTGTTAAGGCTAATGAATTAGACAAAAATGTAAAATGCTCTATTCATAAAACGGGCAAGTTAGGTTTTAATGATAATGCAATAAAGAAGCTTAGTATTGACAACACAAAAAGCATTAAGATTGCATACGAAGATAATGACAGCGAACTTAAAAACCTTTATATAGAAGTTGTTAATGGGGTTATAGAAGAAGCCTTTAAAATTATTAAAGCAGGGGAATATTATTATATTAATACAAAGCCTTTTTTTGACAAGAAGGGTATTGATTATTCGGAAGGAAATATAAAATATGAAATTACAGATTATGAACATGAAGGAATAAAAATGTTTAAGTTAACAAAAAAGGTTAATAAAAAGAGACGAACCAAACAAGACATACAGGAGCAATAACGAAAGTGCTTTTAAAAATAAATGACAATATGGCGCACTTTATTGCAACTGAATGAAATGGCACGATATTTAACAAAATAATAAAAATTAAAAAAAGAAAGCCTATGGATTAAAGATATACTCAAAAAAAATCGGATGCTAAGTTGGAGCCGAGCATCCGAGACAATAGACCGAGAATTTGCATTTCTTTTATTGAGGGTTATACCCTTTAATATTAGGTCTTTTGTGCAAGCAAATATATGCATTTTTTTTAACTCCCAAAGAAAAACACATTTTTATTGAAACATTAAAAAAATAACTGAATATGACACATAAAACTACTTGTTACCCTTTAGGTAATGCTGACAGTACTTTGATAGAACTGTCAAATGGAAAGAAGATTCTTTTTGATTATGCAAATATGAAAAGTAAGGATGATGAAAATGATAAAAGAATAGATTTACCCACGGAATTAAATAAAGCTGTAAAAGATGATTTTGATGTAGTTGCATTTTCACATGCTGATGAAGACCATGTAAAAGGGTTTTCTGAATATTTTTATTTGGAACATGATAAAAAATATCAAAGCACTGAAAGAAAAAAAATTAACGATCTATGGGTATCTGCTGCTGTTTTGTTACAAAAAGATTCGGAAATTAATCATGAAGATGGCAGAATTATGAAGAAAGAAGCAAGGTACAGACTAAAAAACAAAAAGAATATTAAAGTTTTTTCAAAGCCAGATAAATTAAAAGATTGGCTAAAGGGTGAAGGGATCGAATTTGATGAAGTTGCACATCTGCTTGTAAATGCTGGTGCAATTGTACCAGATTGGAGTTTAGATACAGATGGAGTTGAATTTTTTGTGCATTCCCCCTTTTCGGAACATATCGATGATAAAGATATTGATAGAAATGAAGCATGCATTATTCTTCAAGCAACATTTAATAATGCAAAAAACAGTAAAATTATTTTTGGTGCTGATGCCGAATCTTCATTGTTAAATGATATCGTTGATATTACGAAATACTATAAAAGAGAAGAACGCTTGGAGTGGGACATTTTCCACATTTCACATCATTGTAGCTATAAAGCTTTAAATACTGATGACCGGGGAAAATCAAAAACAAAACCGACAGACCAAGTTAAATGGTTGTTTGAGGAAAAAGGAAAAGATGGAGGAATACTTATTTCTCCAAGTTGGGAAATACCTGAGAAAGACGAAGAAGTACAACCGCCACATAAAGAAGCAGCTATGTATTACAAAGACATAGAAGCATTGAAAAAAGGAGAGTTTAAAGTAACAATGGAATTCCCAAATAAAGAAAATCCGGAGCCAATAATTATAACTATTGGTGATGATGGCGTAAAAATTCAAAAGAAAGTGATAAGTGCAGGATTTGCTTCAAATAAACCTTCACCTAGAGCAGGATAAATTATGGAAGAATATTTTGAGATATCTGGCAAAACTGTTGATTCCTCTTTTTTAACAGATTCAAGAGCAATTGATGTTCTTGAATCTGTTATAACACATGATTTTTGTCAATTTGAAAAATGTATAATTAAGGAAAATGGAAATGAATTAATAATATTTACTGTTGATTCTGAAATTGGGCAATATCCTATATATGATATCAGGAAAAAAGAAAAGATTGCGGTTGAGTTTAATATAAAAGAAAATACTGTACCTAAAGTATTTGCATTAAGAAAAACTTTTCCCCAAGTACCACATCTTAACCTCGAATATGAAGAGTTTCCAAGATCATTATGTTTATATGATTTACCGTATGAAGAATTAAAAGTTAACTGGACTGGTTTTAGATTTATTGAAAGAATCCGTGAATGGTTAAAATTGACAGCACTGGGTATTTTGCATCAAAAAGATCAGCCATTAGAACCTTTATTACTATATTATGATGGGACATTTATATTTCCCAATGATATTAAAAAAGGAGAATCATTAAATATTTACGCTTTAAGCAAAGAACGAACAGGAAGAGTTAATTTGCTAGCAACTAGAATAAATTATCCTCTTTTTGAGAAAAAAAATGCAGTTTTAGAAATAATTACTGGGGAGCCACAACTACATGGAATAATAAGACATGCAACACAAAACATTTTTCAGTTAGCAGAGTTTTTAAATTTAGCAAATATAAATTTTAGGGATTATTTATTAAAAAAAATAAAAGAATATAAATCTTCAAAAATTGATTTAAAACAACATATAATTTTTCTTATTTATTTACCAAAAAAAAGAGACAAAGCAGACATTAATTATATCTATGATACGTATGCGTTTATAACTAATGATTCTATTGAAGAAATTGGAATAAAAATAGGAATATGGGAGAGGTCAGAAAAATATGTTGTAGAAATCTTAAATAGGACTGATATTTCAGATGAGAATTATAAAAATATTATGATAGGAACTCTAAGACCAGCTTTTACTTTTAATAAAGCACTTGCGAGAAGATTAAATAACTTAACTGATTCAAATGATCCAAACATTTTAGCAATAGGTTCTGGAGCCATAGGTTCACAAGTTTTTATGAATTGTATTAGGGCAGGATTTGGTAAATGGACACTTATTGATGATGATATTTTATTTCCACATAATCTTTCAAGGCATGATTTAGATTCAACAGATGTGGGTTTTCCAAAGGTAGTGAGTTTAGCAACAAAAGCGAATAATATATTAAATGATTCTGTTGCTAAACCAGTATTCACAAATATTCTTAAGGATTTTAATATTGAAGATATTGCTAAAGAATTAAATGACGTAGACTTAATATTAGATATGTCTGCATCTTCATCAGTAACAAAAGAAATTGGAAAATTTGCGACAGAAAAAAGCAGAATAGTTTCGATATTTTTAAATCCCCAAGGTACAGACTTAATAATATTGGCAGAAGATAGTCAAAGAAAAATTAAAATAGATGCTTTAGAAGTACAATATTATAGGGCTCTTTTATATCGCGATGATTTGCAAAACCACTTGCAACGAACTGAAGAAAATATCAGATATTCCACTTCATGTAGGGATATTAGTAGCAAAGTGACACAAGATGATATTGCGACATTTTCTGCAATTGCTTCAAAATTTATAAAAACCCTGAATCAAAATACTGACGCAACAATATCCATTTGGATTTCTAATAATGCAGACCTTACTATAAAAAGGATGAATGTTGAACCATATGCAATCATTGAAATTAATATGGGGAACTGGACATTAGTATTTGATGAATGGATAATTAATAAAATTATTGAAGCAAGAAAATCGAAATTACCTAATGAAACAGGTGGAATATTAATTGGAAATTATGATATAAGCCAAAAAAGAATGTATGTTGTTGATACTATATTAGCACCCGAAGATAGTGAAGAATATCCGACAGCATATATCCGTGGAATTAAAAATGTAAAAAATTATCTTGATGATATTGATAAAAAAACATTAGGACTTTTACAATATGTGGGGGAATGGCATTCACACCCCGACGGATGTAGTGTAATGCGAAGCAAAGACGATGACATATTATTTACATGGCTACAGATTAATATGAGAAAAGAAGGATTACCAGCATTAATGCTAATTGCAGGTGATAATAATAAATATGAATTTTACTTAAATACATAAAAAATGAAGGAATTAATTGATAAATTATCGACGTATAACATTTTCAATTACCTATTTCCGGGAATTACTTTTGTTATTCTTTTAAAAGAATGTACTAGTTATAATTTTATACAAGATGACATTATCATAGGAGTATTTTTATATTATCTTATAGGATTAGTAATAAGTAGATTCGGGTCATTGCTAATAGAACCATTATTAAAGAAATTTAGGTTTTTAAAATTTACTGAATATAAAAATTTTATTAAGGCATCAAAGAAAGATCCTAAGGTAGATTTGTTTTCGGAAATTAATAATATGTATAGAACCATCTGTTCATTATTTTTATTATTATTAATTTTTAAATTATATGATTTTATTGAAAAAGAAATACCATTTATTAAAACGTGGAGTATAGAGTTGCTAATAATATTGTTATTATGTTTGTTCCTTTTTTCATATAGAAAGCAAACAAGATATATTAAAGAAAGAGTTGAAGTAAATAATGAATAATTTAATTTAAATAATAAAAACTATGACAATAAATGATTTAATAACACAAAATGGCATATTGCCAGCAGACGCTATAATAGTAAGCAAAAAATTTCTAAGTATTTTTGATCATTATATAATTTACATGGGGCAGGACGAAAACAGGAAACACTGGTTTTCAGCAAACATGAGCGGTACAGGAGTAACATGGATTTCAGAAGAAAAAGTTAAAGAATATTTATTAGATTATAAACCTGTCGCCATAAGAAAATTTACTGGAAATGAACAGAAACGGCAATATGCAGTAAATTTTGCAATCAGCAAAATAGGGACACCATATAGTTTGATCAACTATAATTGTGAAAATTACGCTAACGAAGTACAGTTTAGGAAAAATGAAAGCAAGCAAGTTCAAAGTGCCGGAAAGTTCTTATTAATGTTAGGAGCAGGAATACTTATTATTAAAGGGATAGATGAACTATCTAAAAAATAATACTACTTTTTTATATAAAATGCCACTTTAATAATAAAATGGCATTCTGTTATATACTACTAAGACCGCTTGTTTACGAAATATCTCAACTCATGATTTTACAATTATCTTTTTTAATAAACTGCTAACTTCTTTTAAATTGTCAGCATTTTCAATAACAAGCGTGCAACAAGCCCCATTCCAAAACTTCTGCACTGATGCCGGAAGAGTTTTAATCTCATGGTGTTTGATTTGCTTTCTCGTGTCATCTTCGGGATTCATTATAACAAGATTGATGTTTTTCTTTCGTAAATGAAAAAACATAAGATTCTTGTTCTTCTTAACCGAGACGTAATGCTTCTTTGCATTAAACTCAAGCGTGTCGTCTGTTTCAAGCAAAGCGGTTTTGATTTCATTGTAAATGTTTCTGATGTTTTCCGATACTGCATTCAAATGATCTTCTTCGGTGCATTTTACAATTTCGTCTTTCTTGATTTTCTCATTCTTCCAGATATTAGCAAAGAGGGGACTTACATTGTAAATCGTATCATCATTACAATAATACTTTTTAACAAGAATCTGCCTTATCATTTTACCCCAAGTTTCAACATATACAGTTTGCATTAAATCTAAAACAGCATTTTCATTGTCTTTTACAAGCAATATAGCGGGTCTGTTATCAAGCATTTCGGATAATAGTCCGGGAATGTCCTGTTCTTCCTTTAATCTTGTTTGTAATTCTTTTTTCTCTTTTTTGTCCGCATCAATTGTTTTACAAAGCAGGGCAAGAAAATCATTTTGGTAATTCTTGTTTTTCAATGAAGCTATAAAATGAGTAATACGGGCATAAAGAAGTCCCAAGCTGTCGTCTGAAACATTTACTTCTATTACATACATTCTCGGCTTATCCTGTTCTTTGAAGTCAAACAAAAACATATTCGGAAAATACTCATTTGTGCTTTTTGTGTTATCAATAATGACAGTGTTTTCTCCGAAGAGTGTTTTGTGATTTTCGATAACAAATTCTTCCAAATCGCTTTTTTTATAAAATTTCGCTTCATCAACACATTTACTGTT
Organism: Bacteroidales bacterium; assembly: GCA_041671145.1. Lineage (NCBI taxonomy): Bacteria > Pseudomonadati > Bacteroidota > Bacteroidia > Bacteroidales > Bacteroidales bacterium. Next base: position 24,271 of record JBAZBZ010000036.1, read on the forward strand.
TATGTTAAATTCATCAGTAAATTCCTGCAATTTGCCATTTTTCATAACATGCGGATGGGGAAAATGAGTTATGTTTCTTGTTGCTTCCGCTTGTTCTGATTTTGTTTCTTCCTTTTTCTTAATGCTTTTTAATTCTTCTTCGGCTTTATTAGTGAGTGTTCCTCCGATTTCTTTCCAAATATCAAGCGGGATTTCTTCTCTGACAATGGTGTCAAGTCCACTGGCAAAGCTAATAGCTACATCAAATTTTCCCTCTTTGTGCAATTCATAAATTCTTTTTAAGTTTTTATGATCGCTTTCGTGTAAGTGTTCAGGCATTGTCCACGAGGGATAATCCGTTTTCTTAGTTTTCTCCGCTTTTACTTTCGGAGTTGTTTTCTGATTTTTCTTGCTTGCTGTAACCTTTGATTTCTTGGGGCTAACAGCTTTTTTTGATTTTGTCTTTTTCATAATACAAGGGTTTAAATTTTTATTTATTTTTTTAAATATCTGTTCTGAGGGGATATTAACTCCGCACAGGAATTCGTCAATGGAAAATCCATTTTAGAAATTAAAGCAAGCGAGTTGTCAAGAAATAATAAACCCGCTTGGTTTTTTCCAAACGGGTTTTAGAAATAGAATCCAATAATTGAATTACTATTTCCCTGTAAATACCTTTTATACTAAAACAAAAAATAAATCAATAGCAAAACCCTTTAGAGAGCAGAATGCGGATAGAAGTCAGGTTGAGGAATTTCTTTTTAAAGAATAATAATTTCAGTGTCAAGCCCGCATGGCACTTTAACGGGTATTGCAAGCGGTAAATTTGTTATTGTTTTCGGAGAAAAAATGTCCGCATTCGTGCATACGTTCTTTTCAATAAAAAAGCGTGGGACATTTGTAAAATAATTAACGCAAGGTTAACGGTTAAGCAACAGTTAAGCTGTCGTAAAGCCAAGCGTAATCGATAAAGCAGAGAATGTATGTATACTTGTAAAAAAAAATTAAAAGCAAGAAAACAGTATATGAAAAAGTCAATATTGCAAAACAAAAAGGTAGAGCTAAGATGCACAAGTTTAAAAAAATAAAAAAAAATTATAAACCTAAAAATAAATAAATATTATGGAAACACTAATGAGTACAACAAGAATCACAGAACATGACAGAACACCCAATGGGCTGTATTTCTGGAAAATTGAACAAAGAACCGAAAAGGACGGGTGGATACCCACAGCATACGTCCACAGAGTTTACGATCAAGGATTAAAAAAGTACGTTTACTCGGCGAGAGATTCAGTAGGTAATCAGATTTATTCTGACATACATGACTTGAAAACACTAAAGAGTAAATTTAAGGAAGACAGAAAAACCTTAGTGGAACTGGCGAAAATGGCACAAATGTCAAGAATTCCAAAACAACAAAACAAAGCTCAGGACAAAGCAATCGCTAATCCTAAAGGAGCAGAAAGATTGAATGCAATTAAAAATGTAAGAGAAAAGAAAGACGAAAAGTCAAAGAGCCAACAGATTTCAAAACAGGAGCAAAAAGAAAAAAACATTCGAACAGAAAAGGAATTGGATGCTAAAAACATCGAAAAATACAATGATTCCGAGCTTTTAAAAGAAGAGAGCAATCAAAAAACAAATGATTATAAGGAAGTCCGAACACCTGATAACAGAGATATAGAGAAACAAGACAATGAAGTTTCTGAAAGGGAAGCCGAATTGAATGACATAAGAAACAACGACAATGACGATTTGGAGCAGGAAAATGAACAGGATTATGAAATGGAAATTTAATAATTAAATAAACTTCAATTATGGCTCATTCCAATAAAATATTATTTAGCAAGCCGGATCGGGCAGGAATGGTAAAAGTTTCAAGATTCTTGTCTGATGGCTCTATCGAACAGTTAGGTCAGATTAATTCAGCTTTAAGCGACAACGATGAAATAACTTATGTCGCTACAAATGAGCAAGGCGAGGAGATAGCGTTTCCAACTTCTGATTTTACTGAAATAGAAATGAATTTTTCGCGGTATGCTAAAGAATTATCAGAAAAATCTCAATACGAGAATCTTGAAATAAAAGCGGAAGAACTTATAAGCAGAGAAAGGTCGATAAATAGTATCAGGTTGAACAAAATCAAAAATTTAGAATTACTAAAATCATTTTAATTATAATTCAAAAACATAATCTTATGAAAAATCCAAATAAATTAAATGAAATTACCAGCCTTTACAATAAAGATGTTGAAGATTTTGTTTTGTCGGAACAAATAAGAATCGTTAATGATGCCAAAAAATACGGAATAGATATTGGCGTAAGGGGTATAATTAATGAATCAAATGACAAATTCAGTACTGTATTCGGCGGTATTCAGTCTGAATGCGAGCTTATGGGAGTTAATATTTGTAAAAAACTACAACCCGCAGTTAACTTTCCCGAAGTAGTAAGAGATTCAAAACGAGTGGAAGAAATATTTGAAAATACAACTTCAAGAATTATCACAATTGACAACTTGATAACTGTCTTAAATTCGGATAAAAGGCATTTAAATTGTGAAGATGTAGTGGCAAATAAAAGAAAAGTAGGAATTAAAGCAACAATTATCTTTATAGCAGAGGCAATCTTCAATTCGATGGCATTTCAGTTTTTGGGAGATAATATGCTTTTTTCAATGGGAATCGCCTTACCTGTAACTTTCGCCTTTTCTGAAGCTTCAAAGCACATTGCTTTAAAATACAAAGGCAAAGAAACACCAAAAGAAAAAAGAAATTATCTGTTCAAATCATTATCCTTAGTATCCATAGTAGTTATTGCTCTTAGTTGCTTGCGTTCTTTAGCCTTTGGACACGGCTATCTGTCTTTCGGAACATTGTTTTATGCGATTATAAATATGTTCTTATTCATTGTTGCAGTATTCATTTACTACATGCATTATCCGACAAAAGAAGAAACCAGAAGATACAATGAATACAAAAAAATAAATGAAGAAATAAAAAAATTAGAATTAGAAAAAAAGGCAATACTTGAAAACACAGCGGATCTACGAAAAGAGTACAACAACAAGCAAGATATAACAGTAAAGATAGATCACTACGCAAAAACAAATAAAAGCATTGTAAATATGATTTTCAAACTTGCTGTATCTAAGGCAAAAGAGACGTACTTCCTAAATAACAGAAGCGGGTATAATCCAAAGTGTTTTAATGAAGTCATCCCTGAATTAAATATTGATTATGATTTTAATATTTACAAAAACAAAGAGTACTAAATTATGAAAACAACAAACTTATTAATTTCAGCATTAGCAATTTTATTTGTATTTGCAGGCTGTACAACAATTAATTTCAAACCTCAAACAAACGCTGTTTCAGTAGTAGTTGATTTGACTGATCAATTCATTGCCAAGCCAAAACCTGATGAAATACTTTCTTTTCTTAATTCCGGTAAAAACATTTGGGACGGAAGAATCTTTAACTTAAGATATATTACCAATGTGAGCTATAATCCGATGTTTGAAAAAAAGATTGAAGAGCAAAATGAATTATTAGGCAACAGATATGACAGACCAAAGAAAGTAAAACAATACAATGATGAAGTAAAAGAAATAATTATAAGTTCAGCAACAAAAGAAGATATCGGTAGAGACAATTCGGAGGTTTGGTTTTCAATTGCAACTGAATTAAACCAATTAAGCCAAAGTGGCGCAGATAAAAAAGTATTGCTTGTCTATTCTGATTTAATGGAAAACTCAAAAAGAATGAGCTTTTACGCTAATGACACTTGGAACTTATTAAAGTCCAATCCAATTGAAATCAAGGAGTATTTTGATTCTCTTGTTAAACTTGGCGATTTGAAAGGCGTTATGGTGTATTTTATTTATCAACCGAAAAATACTACTGATGATGAGAATTTCCGAATAGCTTCGCAACTCTACAAGAGCATGCTTGAAGCAAAAGGTGCGACAGTTCATATTTCAGCAAACATAAACTAAAACCTAATAATAATGAAAAAAGTGTTCGAAGTATTGGGAGAAATGCTTAAAACCCTTCTTGAGATGATTTTTAAGCTTGCATTAAAAGTATTTATTCTGCTTCTTTATTGTACTTCCTCCATACTGGAAACAATATTCAAGCATTTAACCGAATCTCTGAAAAAACATATTTAATAACCATTAATAATATAAACTTATGGAAACAATTATCAATTCAATATTTGAAGGAGCATATAGTATTTTAAGTTCAGGTGTAGAGATGCTGGAAAGTGTTTTTTTTGATAGTAAGAAAAAAGAATATTCAGCCGATTTTGCATCAATAGGAACTTTGCTCAGCAGTTTCAATCACGGATTTTGTTTGACCGGAAAAAAGAATTTAACTTGTAAGGATTCTTTTCAAAACGCGATGTGCATAGGTGGCACGGGAACCGGCAAATCGACAATTGTGCTGATTCCTTCTCTTTTTTCAATGCGAGGCTCGTTTATTACCCATGATCCATCAGGGGAATTGTTTTCTAAAACAAGCGGTTTCTTAAAACAAAAAGGATATGAAGTAAAAGTATTAAACTTTGCAAATCCTCATATCTCCTGTGGGTACAATCCTATTTTCAGAGCAACCACTTCCAGTGAAATTAATAAGGTTTCAAATATGTTAATTGAAACAACTTTGGGAAGCGGTAAAGCCAAAGATCCGTTTTGGTCATTACAGGGAAAATCATTGCTTACAATGCTTATTAGCATTTTAAAAACAAAGGACAGCGAATATCAAAACTTGTACAATGTGCGCCAATTACTGAATCAACTGGGAGGCAGTCCTCAAGGAGTAGATAAGTTATTTAGCGAAAACGCCGACCCAGTCCTATTTTCCGAGTACAAATCATTTATCAGCCATGATGATAAGCTTGTTTCGGGCGTTGTTGCCACCTGCAAAGCCGCACTGCAATTATTCAGTGATGATTCAGTTGCCCGCGTCACAAGTTTCGACAATCTTGATTTTATGGAATTCCGCAACAAGCCAACTGTTTTGTTTATCCAAAACAGCGTTGCCGACCAAAAATATTATTCTGTTTTAACTTCGCTTTTCTTCGAGCAGTTTTTTTCCTTTCTGCTTGGGCGTTTTCCGAATGATGACGAACAGGATATTTTTCTTTTAATTGATGAATGCTCAAGTTTGAATTTGCCAACGCTTCCGCTTGCAATCGCAAATGTGCGAAAACACAGGGCTGGAGCAATGTTGCTTTTGCAAGATTACAATCAATTAATTCACAACTACGGAAAGCCAGACGCAGACGGCATTAGAGCCAATTGCTTTTTAAAAATGTACTTTACAGGACAGTCTCTTGAAACTTGCAAGGAATTGGAGCAAACGCTCGGCAAATACCAATATGAAGATGAAGAGAAGAAAAAAACAGTTGTGCGGGAACTCATGACGAGCAATGAAATCCGTACTATGCCCATTGATGAAGCTCTTTTAATCTGCGGACATCACCTGCCTGTCAAGGCAAAGCTAAAACCATATTACGAAAATATCACATATAACGCATACAGCAAGATTCCTGCTCCTAATATGTTAAATGAGGATTTGCCTGTTTCTGTTCCGATATTACCCCTTAATGTTCCCGAAAAAGTAAAATATGAGTAATGCAAAAAGACATAAAGGTGCTATATGGAATTATCTTGATTCAATCGGGGTGCTTGAGAATGGTACGGACGAGGAAATTAAGCTTGCAAAACGTAATTACAGAAAAATATATTTTACAAAACAAAAGCGATTACAAAGAAAATCAAAGCAGGAAATTACACTTCGTTTTTCTAAGGAAAAAGGGGAGTTATCAAAAGTGGAGCATCATGCAAGACGGCATAAAATGAAAAATACGGAATTCTTAAAATCGGCTGTTCTCGCTTATATCAACAAAACTTACATTGTTCCGGATAGCTTGCAAATTGCTGAACTGGAGCAATTATTATCAGCATGCTTGAATGAAATTCAGACAATAGTAAAACAAAAAGAAAAATACAGCTACGAAAGGGAATTGAAATACGAAATTATTGAAAAGAAAATTGAGAAGTTAGAGGAAGAAATAAATAAAATATTGAAACAGCCATATACAATTGAAGAATTGGTTGAAAAGGAAATTAAAGAAAAACCGGCATTAAAAGAACAATTACTCGCTATTCTTAACAAAGATGATAATCAAAATCAAATCACATAAAAACAAAAATTCATTTCAGAAACTTTTAAATTATATGCTTTACGATAAAGACAGATTATTTGATGAGAAAGGAAACAGCTTTGTTGTATCGCATAATTTAAAGGGGAATAATATAAACGAATGGGTAAAGCAATTTAAAGCAAACGAGGAATACCGCAAAAGCAAAAGATCCGATTCTGTCGTGCTAACGCATGAAATCATCAGCTTTCACCGAGACGATGCAAAAAATATCACAATTGAAAAACTTGAAAACATTGCAAGAGAATATATCAAAAACAGAGGCATTAACGGCTTATACCTTGCCACACCTCATTTTGACAAAGAGCATTACCACGTGCATATTTGTGCTTCCGGTATTGAATACAAGACAGGTAAAGCAATGCGATTATCAAAAATTGAATTACAAAAACTAAAGAAAAATATACAGCAATATCAAATTGACAAATATCCTGAATTAAGCAAATCATTAGTAAATCACGAAAAAAAAGGATATGCCCTCTCTGACAAAGAATACCAACTAAAGCTAAGAACAGGGAGGGCAACGGATAAAGAACAATTGATTGGGATGCTGAAAATGTGTTACAAGAAAGCAATTTCAAAAGATACTTTTTTTGAAATGTTAAATGAAAACGGATTAAAAACATATATCAGAGGTGGAAGAGTATCAGGAGTTATTTTTAATGGAAAGAAATTTCGAATAAACCGCTTGGGCTTTACTGATGAAAGGTTGCAATACCTTGACAGGTCATTGAAGCGAGAAAAAGATTTAAGAGAACTCAGGAAAAAATCAAATGAAAAAAAATTGGGTCGTAATCGATAACAAATACAATAAATAATCAGAAATAAAATAAAGCAATAAATAATTTAAACTAAAACTAAACCTTATGAAAACAAAATTATTACTTGCATGCCTGATAGTGATGGCGCAGGTTTCAAAAACAAAAGCCGATACTGAAATTTTAATTTCTAATTCAAAGGACGATAAATACTCTGTCCTTAATGCAAAAGCAGAGAAGTGCGAATTGATTTCAGGACACAATTACTGGCTAATTAAGAAATCCAAAGTTTATGAGTACGAGAATATTTTTATGTTTTACCGTGAAATAGACAGCAACCAATATATTATCAGAAAGGGTGAAACTCTCGAATCAGTTACTGTTGCAGAAAAAAAGCCCGACAGAAAATTAAATTGGTTATTCGTTGTTACTATTGTTGGAACGATTTTTTTAGGATTTGAAATAACAGAAAAAAAAGAAGAAATAAGACAGAATCTTATCAACAGACCCTATACATCGTGCTTTGATTATTTATTTGATAATCTTTTTCCAAATTGGGAAACGCAAAAAATAAAAGATATAAAAAGATTTATTACAACATATTTTATTGTAGAGGGGATTATGGCTGTAATATTTGAAGCTCTTTTTATTATTCCTTTTAGTTTTGTTCATATAACTTTTCTCGCTCCAATCACAATAACAGATTGCTTGTATTACATAATACTAATTGTTTCATTGGCTTTTGTATCTTTTTTAATTACATCCATTATAAAAATAAATAATGTAATGCAAAAAATAAAAAGAGCGTGAAAGTTAAATTCAAAAACGACTATGATGAAATGAATATAATAAAATTACGACTATGGTCATAATCGTAAAAAACCTCTTGCGATCATTGATTACAAGAGGTTTTGTTTTATCGGTTAAACTCGAAGCCACATTGGGTTTCGAAAATTATTTATTGAACTTTTGTATTTAAAAACTTTTTGTGCTTGTCATATAAATTTTGATTAAACCAACCATTTATGTAATCTTCATTAACTATACATTCTTCCTTTTTTAGAATTCCTCCTTTAATTATTTCTTCTCTTGCAACTATTGAAAGCTTTTCAAAATCATTACCTTTTGGAACGACAAGATTGGTTATTCCAGCAAAATAAAAATCCCATAAGTTATTATTTTGTAGTTGACCAACACCATAGGTTACATAATCTAACTTTGCTGTTGAATTTGTATCAATTTCTATAATAATAATAAAACATTTATTCTTCTGTTTATTAAAAATCAACGCATCTATTTTCCACTTCATTTGTTTATATCCTTGAGCAAGCTCAATTTTTCTGTTTATCCAATTATTTATTGTGTCTTTCAACGACTTTTCTATGATAGAATAATCAACTATACGTTTATTCTCGTCAATAATTGAATTTAAACAATTTAATTTTTGAGCTTGTGTTTTACATCCTGCTATGATTACAAGGTTAAAAACAATTAAGGTCATGAAAAAATAACTTTTTATTTTCATATTTTTTTATTTTGTAACATTAAAATTCTTATCAAACGTTTCCTGAGCTTTTTGGTCTCTTTTATCCACATCACTACCTTTTTTTACTTCACCAGCTTTGCCTTTAATAATATCAAATATCCAACCCATATTTTTCAATAAATGTCCTCCAATATGACCATTATTTCCATTATTAGGCATTTTAACAGATTCATCTACTCCGGGCATATTTGATTGAGGAGCTATCCAGTCTTTGTCGCTTCCATATTGAACAATTCGACCAACTCCTTCTGGTGTTTTAATATCTCCTGGTTGTTTCGGTGCTATGTTATAAATAACCTCAACATTATACCCAGCATTTGTTAAAACCTCAGCTTGTCCCGCCGCCGCTGCTGCTCCTTGACTATGGGCTACGATTTTAATTGTTTCAATAACTTTCCCAGCATCATCTTTTGCCAAAACAATTTCTCCATTTTTTATTTTATCAAGAATATCCATTCCTTGTTCTTTTCCTATTTCATATCTTGCATCAGCAGAACTAAATGCAGGTTCAGAAGCATCCGCGTATATAGCATTGTTATCACCTATTCTCTGTTTAAATTTATCATCCATTCCTCCCCAATATTTGTATTTATCGTCTTTAAAAACTTTTCTGTCTCCAAACGACATAATTTCACCTTGTGTTTTTTCAGGACGATATCCATTTACGAAGATAATTAATTTGCCATCAGGATCTATTGCGCATATAGGCATATTGGCAACAAAATTATATGGACTTAAATTGGGATATTTACCAGATAAAGGGTCAACTGCCAACCATCTTCCAACTCTCGGATCGTAAATTCTCGCCCCAAAATCATAACTATTGCCACTACCCTTTAGCTCGTCATCCTTCTCTTTGCCATTGAAACCGTACCTGTAGGTTGTGGTGTTAAAGTTCCTCCCGGGCATCAGCATACCGAAGGTATAATAATTCTTGCGGGTGTTCGTAGTAGCTTCGT
>JBAZBZ010000037.1 GCA_041671145.1 Bacteroidales bacterium
TTCTCCTTATAGTTTTATTATGCCCTTGGATGAGCTTGTTTATAAATATCTGCTAATTTTTCAATCGTATTATGAGTATAAACCTGAGTTGCCGACAAATTTGCGTGTCCGAGTAATTCTTTTATTGCGTTCAGGTTTGCCCCGTTATTCAATAAGTGTGTTGCAAAAGTATGTCTTAAAACATGCGGACTTTTTTTTGCAACAGTTGTAACCATACTAAGATAATAAATTACCAGCCGATATACAAATTTCTGATTGATTTTCTCACCGTTTTCTTTTACAAAAAAATAAGTATCTTCATTTTTTTGGTTAATTTTTTCTTTGAACTCATTATATTCTTTAAGCAAATTGCCATATCTATTTGTAAACGGAATTATTCTTTCTTTATTGCGTTTTCCGGTTACTTTTATTGTGTTGTTATAAAGGTCAATGTTTTTATCTTTCAGATTTATCAATTCCGACAAACGAATGCCTGTCATGTAAAATGTTTCTAAAATCAATCTGTTCCGAAGTCCCTTGAAATCGCTTCCGAAATCAATTTTATCGAAAAGCATTTTCATTTTTTCTTTTTCAACAAAAACAGGTAATTTTTTTGACATTTTAGGTGCAACAATTTTTTGCATCGGATTGACCTCAGTCACTCCCGCCTTTAATAAAAAACGAAAGTATGTTTTAAGAGTCGTTATTTTGCGGTTTGCCGAACGGGCAGTAAGTGAATTTTCTATTAATCCCACAATCCAGCTTCGTATAATATGATGGTTTATTTCAGTTATGTCGGTTATATTGTATTTTTCGGAAAGGAATAAACTGAATTGTTTTAAATCGGATTCATACGCAGTAACAGTGTGAGCCGAATATCTCTTTTCAAACTTTAAATATCTGATGAATTCTTCAACCATTTAAAAAAAAATTAGGAAGAACAAATTATAAAAATATAAAAGTACATTTATATAAAATACTCTTCCTGATTGCAAAAATTTTAAAAATTTAAGCTTCTTGTTCTTCCTGAAGTTTTTGAATATAAATTGCTTTCAGAATTTCCTGCCTTCTAAGAATAGATGGTTTTGTGAATTTTTGTCTTTCTCTCAATTCCTTGACAATTCCTGTTTTCTCAAATTTTCTTTTTAATTTCTTTAATGCCTTGTCAATGTTTTCACCTTCTTTAATAGGAACTATTATCATTTTATTTGATTTTGTTTTAAAAATTTAATTTTTTGAAGTTGCAAAATTACAAATAATATTTTAAATTTCAAATAAATATTTAAGGATTTTTTACCCCGCAGCTATTTCGGCAAAGCAGTCGTTGGTCATTTTAAAATTGACAGAGTGACTTTGAGTTACTCCGTCAGTATTACAGTATGTTGCATTCATTAGTAAACAATCCAGAAAATCGGCTTCGAGCCTCTTACGATTTTTTCAGTAGTTGTTGGGTCAATTACATAAGTATCAATAGCGGGAGCAATAGCTTTAATTCTCTTTTCTATATTATATGTTTTTTCATCATAATACCACTCTTCAACATACGCAATTTTAGTAATATCATCGGGATTTAGTTCTTTTTTTGAAACCGTTTTTATTTCTTTATCAGGATTAGTGGGGTCTTTTGATAAGATAGTATCGGTTAATGAATTTTCATCTTTAATTTGCTTTCCACTTAAAACCTTTCTGTTGGTATCGAAATCGCTGTAAACTTTAATTCTGTCATTAATTGCATCGTCAATAATTTTCTTTATAAAAAGCTTTATATTAACAGTATCCCCTTCATTTAAAACTGAAGATTTGTACTCAACAGTATAAACGAGTTTTTTAATCAGCTTTTTACTTTCGGTTTTTTTTGCTTTCATACATCCCATTCCACCGCATATTGCAGCTATAAGAAGCGTAACAAATAATTGTTTTTTCATTTGTGTAAGGTTTATAAAACAAAAATAATAATTTTATTATATATAAAAAATGAATATCCTGTATTTTATTAATGAAACAAAAGTGATTATTTTTTATTCTCTAAATTTTCTTTTCAAAACTTTTTTCACTGCGGAAATCATATATTTAGAAGTCATTCCGTATTTGCTCATTAATTCATAAGGTTGTCCCGATTCGCCGAAACAATTGGGCATACCGACAAATTCAATTGGCACAGGTATATTTTTAACAATTACTTCGGCTATTGCACTTCCCAAACCGCCTGTTATTTGGTGTTCTTCGGCGGTAACAATTGCTTTTGTTTCTCGGGCTGCTTTAAGAATTATTTCTTCATCGAGCGGCTTTATTGTATGTATGTTTATTACTCTTACAGAAATTCCGTCTTCTTCAAGTTTATATGCTGCCTGCAATGCTTCCCATGTCAAATGACCCGTTGCGATTATTGCAACATCATTGCCTTCTTTAAATAATTCGCCTTTACCGATTTTAAATTCAGCATTTTCATTAGTAAAGTTTGGCATTGCTTCGCGTCCGAAGCGGATATAAACAGGACCGTTTATTTTTTCTATTGCTGCAATTGTTGCAAGCTTTGTTTGATTTGCATCGCAGGGCGAGAGAACTGTCATATTCGAAAGAACTCTCATCATTGCTATATCCTCAAGTGCCTGATGTGTGGCGCCATCTGTACCCACAGATATTCCTGAATGAGCGCCTCCAATCAATACATGCAAATTATTATAGCATATCGAAACTCTGATTTGGTCGCCTGCTCTCAATGTAGCAAATGTGCTGTATGTCGAGAAGACAGGAATTTTACCATCAAGAGCCAAACCTGCTGCAACACCTGCACAGTTTTGTTCTGCTATTCCCAATGAAAAAAATCTTTCCGGAAATTTTTCCGCAAAAAAATTCATACCCACAGAAGTTGTAATGTCGGCACCTATACCAATTATATTAATATTTTTTTTGCCTGCCTCGGCAACCCCTTCGCCAAAACCTGTTTTAGTTGGCTTGTTTCCTTTGTTCTTGAATATCGTCATTAGGTCAATTGTTAATAATAAAAACGTTAATTGTTAATCGTAAAAAAAGCTAAATTCTAATTCCGAAATCCTAAATTTTTATAATCTCTCCGATAAACTTTATTGCTTCTTCTTTTGTTGGTGCTTTACCATGCCAGCGATAATCATCTTCAATGCTTTTAATTCCTTTGCCCATTTTTGTTTCGGCAATAATTACCGTTGGCTTTTCTTTTATTTTTTTTGCTTTCTCGAAAGTATTGAGCAATTCATCAATATTGTTACCATTGCATTTAAGTACGCTCCATCCAAAAGCTTTCCATTTATCGGCAAGCGGCTCTAGTTCCATTACACGGGAAGTTCTTCCATCTATCTGACAAAAATTTCTATCAACAACGGTAATTAAATTATTGAGTTTGTAATGAGCTGCACTCATTGCCGATTCCCAGATGGAACCTTCCTGTAATTCACCGTCGCCGGTTATACAATAAATACGATGTTCTTTTTTATCAATTTTTGCTGATAGTGCTAAACCAACGGCAACCGATAATCCCTGTCCAAGTGAGCCGGATGACAATTCTATTCCGGGCAAGCCCTTATCTCTGGCAGGATGTCCCTGCAGCCGCGAGTTGAGTTTTCTTAAAGTAAGTAATTCTTCTTTTGGGAAATAACCTGCATTTGCAAGTGTGGCATACAAAACAGGAGCAACATGTCCGATTGATAAAATTAATCTGTCGCGTTCTTCCCATTTCGGATTTTCGGGTTTATGATTTAAAACATTAAAATATAAAACAGCGAAAACATCTGCTAATCCTAAAGAGCCGCCGATATGTCCGGAACCGGCTTCTGCCAAACTTTTAACAATATCAATTCTTATTTCTGTTGCAATTTTTTTTATTTCGGGAGACGAGTTTATTTCCATTATTTATAAACCTAAGTAATCTCTATGATATCTCACGCTTCTGCCGGCTCTTTTCGGAGGGTAAAATATTTTATAACTTATCCCTAAATTGAAAATAAAATTCTGATAATCGTAATCAGTATTAAATGCTTTGTTTCCCATGGGTACCGAAATACCAATCTGAGCAAAGAACTTCAATTTATCAGTTCCAACTTTACCTGTTAAAACAGGCTCAAGATAATAAGATGCGGGATTTTTAAAATCACTATTAGACACACTAAATTTTAAAAAATTCACATAACACATACGTAATGAAAAACCACCTTCGAAAGTTTCTGTAACTAATCCTATTGATGGCTGAAGAAAAGCACGAAAATATTTCCCATCAACCATTGAAAGTTCAGCTCCACGAATATGAATATCTGTACTTCCAAACCCCAAACATGAATATGCATCAAACAACCATGATTTGTTAATTTTATTGTAATATCCTGCTCCACCTTCAAAGAAACGGTGGTCGTGATACCTTTGTTTAATTTTATATAAATGCCAGAAAGAAAAGTTTGCCATAGCCGCAAAATTATCTGCAAATGAATATGCTGCCTGTCCGTCAAGATTGCTTGTCCCATAACTAAATGCAGCTTGTCCTTGTTTTTTTTCAGTTAAAAAAGGAGCATTAATGGCATTAGGAATGTAAACCGACTTGCAAGAGTCCAGAAATAGAAAAATTAAAAGTAGAATTACAGAATAATAAAGTCCTGATATTTTTTTATTGAACATGATTTAAAACCGCATTAACTTTACAAACATATTTAAAATTTATTAATTTTTAAAATATTATCAGTTATATTATTATAAATATTCTTTTAAATTTATTTTTTAAAAAGGTATATGTTTTTTTATTTCCCCTTAATAGTACATTCGAACAAAAAAATAAGTAAAAGACACCTCTAAAGTTGAATTGTTAATTTGCGAATGAAGTGCTAAGTTGGAACATTGGCAAGTACATTGCAATTAAAATCATAGCAACAAAAGCACCCACGAAAATAATCATCAACGGTTCGAGAATACTGCTTATCATTGTGGTACTGTAATCAATTTCATTATTATATTGGTTTTTTAATCTTCCGAAAACCACGTCAAGTTGGTTTACTTCCTCTGCAACTTTTATGAGCGAAATAATTCTTCTGTCGTAAATTGGGAATTGCTTCATGCTTTCGTGCAATGGTTTTCCGTGCAGTATGTCGTTTTCAATTATTTCAAGCGAATGTTCGATAGGATAAAAACCAACCATTTTCTTTTGCAATTGAATGGCAGTTAAAATTGGAACTTTGGTGCTTGTGAGCAATTCCATAGAAAAACAAAATCGGGCAAGATAAATTTTGCGAACAATTTGCCCGAATAACGGTAACTTTAACATTATCCGCGATGATATATTTCTGTACATTGTTTTTTTTCGGACAGAATATAAAAAAGCAACTGCTCCAACAACAAATAATAATATCAACGAAAAGTAATGAGAAAAACCCGCTGAAATATTTATAACCATTTGTGTAATATATGGCAGTTCTTTATTATTAAATCGTTTGAAAACATCCTGAAACATCGGTACAATATAATTAAGCATAAAGACAACTGCTAATATTGCAACCATCATCACCAATGCCGGATAAGAAAATGCACCTACTAATTTTTTCTTCTGCTCAATTTTTCTGCTGTAATAATCGGATATATCTTTTAAAACCTCATTCAATCTTCCGCTTTCTTCACCGATTTTCACACTATATATTTCATAATCGGAAAATTTACCCGAAAGTTTTATTGCTTCGGAAAGTGATTTTCCTTCAATAACATTTTTTCTTATTTCATTAAAAATTAAAGCGTCATTCTTTTTTGTAAATTCATCGCAAATCAATTCAAGCGTGGTTTTTATATCAATTCCCGAAGACAACAAAATAAACATGTCGCTGTAGAAACCCTGTTTTTTCTTGTCGCTTAATTTATTGCCAAAAAGTTTTATGTCTTTTGTAAGTATTGTTTGCAATAAATTTTCTTTATCAGCATTGTTGTTATTGCCGGTATTAGAATCTTTTTTTAATTTAATATTATCAAGTTTAATATTTGCCATAAAATATATTTATTCTGTTTTCTCTTGTTCAATTAAAATATCTGATTCATATTTTTTGTAAAATACAAATCTTTGCACTTCGTCAAATACATTTGTTTTAAATTTTAATTCATCAACAATTCCATAATTATTCGGAATGTTTTGAAATGATTTTTCAACACTATCGGTGCTTATTTTTAAAGTATCTTTAGTTTCTCTGTAATCCCTTAAAATATAATCCTGTTTAAATTCATATCTGCAAGTCATGCCGTTTTTCATTTCAAAAATTAAATCTTTTCCGGCACTGTTTATTTTATGAGCATTTTCAAAATCGTTTTGTATCACATCTTCCATTTGGAACAACTCTTTTATGCTCTCATTTTTGGTTTTATAATTAATAAACTGAAAATTTATAATCTGATAAGCTGTATAGGCAATACTCACTACAAAAGCACTTATCGCCATCACGACAACAAGCTCAATAAATGTAAATGACTTTAATTTTTTCATTTATAAAATTATCAATTCTTTATGTTCTGCTAATTTACTCCCTTTTTTATCAAAAGCCTCAATTAATAATATTTGTAGTTCTTTATCTGTATTGTATTGCTTAATACTTTTATAAACATCCATATTTTCGTAATTCAATTTTTCATCGAAGTAACGATTATTTTTTTTGCAATCTGCCTCAACGCTTTTAATTGTTGTAAAGGCGTTCAGCTTAGAATAATAATTATCACTTCTGAAAACATTTATAATAATCTGCAATGCAATAGAAAATCCGAACATTATAATTACCATTGAAACCAACGTTTCTATTAATGTAGAAGATTTTATTTTTTTATTTAGTAAAGCCATTTTACAATTTTTCTTTTTCCGATAGTATTGAAAAATATTGCTCCAACATAATATTTTGACAATTTGCTTATGTCAATCGTTGCGTCAAGCAAATGATTTTCGTAATATGATGAAGGTGTTTTTAAAATAAATTTATTACAATAAACGGAACCATAAATTGTTCCTTTTTGTTCAATCATTCCGTTACTATAAACCTGTCCGTTTATTTTCACATCTTTTGAAATATAAACAAATGCATTATGATTGGATTGAATATTTTTTTTAAACTGATAAACTACACCATTAATTTTTGATTTTTCCATAATCCTGATAAACGGATTAAAGTCCTTGATATCCTCATTAACCAATAGCAAGGCAGAAGGATAATTTAAATTACATTCTTCTTCAACAACAATTGAATCGGATGCTAAAACCTGAAGCTTGCCTTCAAATCCTTTTTCGATTTTTACAAAAGGAGCGCATATAATTATATCATTGGCTTTGCAGTCGCGTGTTACGATTATACTATTATCAGAAATTGCTATTATATTTCCAATAAGATATTGTTGTAATGAAAATTTATTTTTCTGATATAAAATCAAAGTTCTTTCCGAAAATGAGTTTCTGATTGTATCGGGTAATTTTGCTTTCTCAAAATCAAAAATACTGTCCTTGCTATATTCTTTTCTTAAATTAGTTATTGATAAATCCTGTAAAATCTGATTCGGCAGCGGTATAACATTTGTACTTTTATTTATTTTGCCATCAACTAATTTATTTCCCGAAAAACTTTTTCCTTCAATATAAGCTCTTGCAGCTCCATCTTCGGGCAAATAGCATTTTCCTTTAATCAATGTATTTCCGCAAACATATAAAGGATTTTTGCTATTGGTGAGAAATAAAGCTATTTTTTCACTATCGGGAAGAATGCTTCCAACGAGTGCAATTTTCTGAATTTCGTTTTTCTTCCATTTTGCTGTAGAAATAAATACATCAAATATTCCCCATCTTTTTTTTAACAATTCAACACTGTCATCACTGTTTTCAAATAACGAATAATATTTTTTTTCATTATAGTTTGCAATGTCCGATTTACTTATAAGTATATTTATACCTGAATTGGCATTATAAATAAGTTTATCCTTTTTAATAATTGATTCAACATACATTCTGTTGTAGAAAGAAAGAAGTATAAGCGAACCGCATATTATAAGAATAAAAATCTGGATAAATACAGCGTATATTAATGTTGATGATTTGTATTTTTTATTATTAAAAATAGCTACAGAAGAAAAGATTGATAAATACATTCTTTGATTAATTGTTTTCCTTACTTTTTCGTATCTTATTTTTTGATTTTTCCTTGTCTTTTGAAGGTTTAAACCACCCTTTTATTTTCTGGAAAATATTTGTCTTTCCCTTTCCCTTATTATCACTGCTTACTTTGTTATCTTTAACAGGAACATTTTGCTTTTCCTGTTTCTCTTTTTTCTGAGAAATATTCGACTTGTTCTTTTCCTTTTCTTTATTACCACTACTTATTTTGTCATTTTTATCAGGTGCATTTTGTTTTTCTTTTTTCTTAAAAATATTCCAAGAACATTTATGAATTTTCTTATCTTGTTTTATGCTGTCAGTTTTACTTGAATCACACGCTTGTTTTTTATTTTTACAAAATATTTTCTTTAAAAAACATTTTTTCTCTTTTTTATTTTTCGGAGGAACTTCTTTTCCCTTTTTATATTTCACTTCCGAAGTTATCTTACCTGCATTATCATATTTCATACATTTCCCTTGTAATAGCCCGTTGCGATAATGTGCTTTAACAATAATAAAACCTTGAGCATTAAATTTTTTATTTACACAGTTTTGCAATCCCCTTTTCCAATATGTAATTTCACTGATTCTCCCATTATCATACCAATCAATCCATTTGCCGTGTTTTAGCCCTTTGTTAAATTTTCCCTTTTCTTTCAAGTTTCCATTATTATAATAAACTATATAATCACCATGCAAAACTTTTCCACCAACATCACCATGTGAAGTATGAATCCCATTATTGTAATACCAATAATATTGAAGGGTTTCGTTATTTTTTATTTTTGGATTATTTACATTCAGTATGCTTGCCTTTGTGTAATACTTGTCATTATTGATGGTTTGATTGATTGTTTTTTTAATTTTCGGTACTTTTTGTGCAAACACAATATTTGAAGATGCTGCCAAAAAGAGAATCATTATGTTTATATTCCTAATCATAAAAAATATTTTTAAAATCTTTACTTAACTATTTTTTTTGTTTCATTATTAAACTCTGCAATTATAGAGTCCTTATATATTTTTTTAATCCTGATATTATTAAATATTTCACCTTCACTCATTAATTTTCCGATACCATTAATGTTAACTATTATTACCGTTTTATTTGATGATTTATTTTTAATAATTCCACCATAAACTATTTTAGGCCAGTTTAAAAGTTTCTTTTCTTCAACTTTAGGAGGACTCTGTTTTTTTTGTATTTTACTTATAACTCTAACAGGAGCAATCTTGCCAAGAAAAGGGTCATTATAATCAGCAAGTAATTTGAATGTATCCGTGATATTTTGCGTTTCCTGATTATTTTTCAAATTGTGTGCAATATTTGTTGTGGAGTAATCTTCATTTTTATTATTGATGATTTTATATACAATCAACCCCCAAACAATTACTACTAATGGTATTAGAAAATATAATGATTTTTTATTTTTCATTCTTAATTAATTATAAATTTTCTGCTTGAACTAAAGTTGCTTTTATTTGAAGCACCATCAATTGACTTAACCCTCCAGAAATAATTTCCTGTTGATAATGTTGATGCGGAAACTAATAAGCTTGTTGTAGAAGTGTAATTTCCAGAAACCTTATTCACAAAAAGTGAATCGGAATAAATATAAACACTGTCTTTTATTGGCGAACCGGAGTCAGTTACTCTGTTCCATTGTAAAGTTATATCCAAACTATCAGCAAACGTATGGTTATTTGCAGGTAAAATAAGTGTTGGAGTTCCCGGTATAGTTTTATCTATAATTAATTTTCTTGTTGAATATTTTGAAAGAGAATTATCATTTTGTGCCTGTACCGCCCAATCATACCACCCTTCATTGTATGAAGAAATATCAAATGTATAATCACCCGTATATCTTATTGTAGAAAATATAGTAGTTCCCTGATACCTCAGTTCAAAAAGATATTTTGTTGCATTATATAATGTGTACCATGTAAATGGCCACGTCGGATAAGTTGTAGAATTTATTGCAAATGTATCTTTTGGTGAATTCAAAATAACCGTAACATTTGTTAAGTTCAATGTGCTGTCAATTATAATACTGTATGTAACATATTCAGTATTGCTATTGTTGTTAAATGCCTTCACTCTCCACTGATAGGCACCGGGTGTAAGATTATAATTACATTTTGTTCCTGTAACATTAGTGTCGAGAACAAATTTATTAACCTGAGCAAAAGTAGGTGTTGCTATCTGCAAATTATATTGCTCGGCACCTTTAACCTTTTCCCACATAAACGTTTGACCTGTATTGCTGGTGCTTGTGTTGTTTGACGGAGCAATCAATGTAATGCTCTTTTTTGCAAGATTAGGTTCGATAATATCTTCGCATGAAATAAAACTTATTGCAACAAATGCAATTGCTAAATAAACTATTAATTTTCTCATAATTTGTTTTTATTTATTTTTTGAATATATATTGTTGATTGCAATTTCTTATTGTTAGTGAGTAAATTCTGATTTATTGAAAATTTCACTGATGAAATTTTTCCGATTGATTTGTTCTTTTCCATTATATATACATAGTTCAAAAGCTTGCTAAACCCGCCTTCAAGTATAACAATATTTGATTCGAGATTATAACCGTTTTGCTCAGTAGAAACCGGCTGTAAAATTTCTTTTAAAACAATATTATTTTCTTTGCAATAAGAAGATGTTTTTTCAAGAATAAGCTGTCGTGTGTTTTTTGTTGACGAATCAGAAGTACCAATAATGCTTTCAAATTTTTTAAGTTCTGCCTCTAATTGTGAGATTTTTTGCGGAGCATTTTCAACTAACTCCATTTTTTTATTTGCATCTTTATATTCTGCATATACCAAAAATGTTTTCTTTACCGCCATATAATATGCAATAATAGCAAACAATGCAGCAAACAATAATAACAATTGCACTTTCTTTTGATATGTCAGATTATTTAACACTCTTTTAATTAATTTTAATTTCCAAATTAAATATTGCAGGAGAATTTGCACTTTCCTGATTGAAGCCGATTATGTTAACTTCTTCAATCCATTTGTACTTCTTGAGTATTTTAACCCAATCGTTCAAATAAGTTCCGCTTTGTGTATTTCCTGCAACCAATATTGTATTTCTAGAAAAATCAATTTCTTTATTTTTCTGCTGCTTTTCTTTCGATGGAAAAATATTAAGTTCTGTAAGTCGAATATTTTCGGGCATTTCACTAACCATTCTATCTGCATAAAATGAAATTTTCGAATCACTCAATAAACCGGCTTCCTCTAAAAATTTTCTTTTCTGTTTTAAATCATTATTCAAACTATCATGTTTTGCAAGCAAAAAATTATATTCAGAAACCCTTGATGACATGCTTTGCTGCTTTTTATTGAAATAGTCAAATAAAAAATAATTGAGCATTAAAACAGCAAAGAAAAATATTAAAATGCCCCAGCCCGCTGTTTTAAATACATTGGCATAATAGTGTTCTTTTTTGTTTGAATTAACAACCGGATTATCAACGAAAATATCTTTTTTGAAATTCAGCAAATATTCGAAACCGGCAGCAAATGCGGTTAATGATTTGGAAGAAATTACAGAATCGCCAATAACATATTCAGCTTCCTGTTCACAAGAAATTTCAAAATCATATATTACTCTGTTTTTTGTTTTTAATTTGAATCCATTGCAAAGAATAAAATCATTTTGATTTAATAATGGGAGAATATTGCTTATATAAAATGGTCCTATTTTAATATCAACTACAAACAATTTATTTTTTGATAATAATTCTACGAGATTGTCAATTATATTTTTCCTTGCTACCGAGAAAAGTATAATGTTTTCAGATACTTCAAACACTTCAGTGTAAAAATCATTAACTTGTGCATCAGGAAATATTTTCTGCAACAACTTTTCCTGAGCATCTGAATTTTGACCTGCTATTTTTCTGTTAATTATTCCTTTCCCGTTTACCACAAGACAAACAGGAGTATTAGGTTTCAGGATTTTTATAAGTTCATCAATGGAAGTAATACCTGTTTTAGTATTTTCAAAGCTAATGGAGTTTTTTGTTTTCTTTAATGTAAGAAAATTAAATTCCCAGTTAGATTCGGAAACATAAATTGCCTCAACAGCAACGAGCTCTTTAGGATTGAAAAGGTTAATATTTTTTAAAATATTTTTCAATTAATATATAACAGTTGACTTTATAAAAATGTTAAGTTTGCTTTTTGCTCTTTTTGCTGTGCGGGAAGAGAAAAGCCATTTAAGAACAGGTATTCTGCTCAATAAAGGAACTCCGGAACCTGTATTATTGTTATCGGTTTCTTCTAATCCTCCAAGTAAAATCATTTCGCCGTTTCTAATACGAATCAACGAACTGAAATCACGTGATACCTGTCCGGGTGGTGCCTGCGGTGAAATTCTTCCCGAAAAAGTTGATTGATTAACTTTAATATCCAACGTTACCTGGTCGTCGCCAGATACTGTCGGATTTATTGTTACAGCTAAATCAGCTCTGGTTGGTTTGTATTGTTGTGTAATAATATTTTGTGGATTTTGAGAACCTATAACATTGTTTGAAGTTTCCAGATAATATTCTGTTGTACCAATACTCAATTTTGCTTCATGTCCATTTAGTGTTGAGAGTTTAGGTGTTGACCTTATTTTAATTAAACTCTGGTCTTCCATTGCTTGTATTGAAGCATAAAACTGAGGTGTTACATGTCCCAAATTAACTATTCCATAACCATTAAAGCTATTAATTAAATTATTTATTGATTCTGAGTTTAAACTTAAATTCAAACTCGGAAATAAATCTCCGCTTGTTTTTACATCACTTTTCCCAATTCCTGCTTTTATTCCTGTTGTAACTGTATGGCTTGTTTTAGAATCAACCACCATCACTTCAATCAGAATTATCGGCACAACCTTATCTATATCTCTTACGAAATTTTCTATTTCGGAAATAAGAGGCGATGAACCGGAAGCAACCAAACTATTCAAATCGGGAAATTCTTTTAACTCAACATTCTTCTTTATATCTGCCGGAATTGCTGTCATTACGTCTTTCAGCGGTCTGTTCTGAAGCTGAATAACTTTTATTCTTCGCAATCCTTCAAGCTGCCTGTCACCAATAAGATAAATAGAACTGTCTTTTTTGAAAGTGTAATCAGTACCTCTGAATAAATATTTTAATAAATCATCAAAAGAAATATCAGTAAGGTTTAAGCTTACATTGCCTTTTAGCTCTGAAAATAAAAAATAATTTATTTTGAGTTTTTCGGAAACCTCTTTGACTAAATTGGATATTGGAACATTTTGTGCATTAATTGAAATTTTATCTTTGTTTTCTGCTTTATAATCAAAATCCGCATCACCCGCAGCTTCTTTTTTTCCTTTGCCCTGCTGCCCCTTTTCATCAATCGGTTTTGCATCTTTCTTTTCAATAAGATAAAAATTATCGTTTGTTTTTGTTACTTTTAAATCGTTTGATAATGCCAGCTTATCAAGTGCATTGTCGAAAGGTACTTGAAGAATATAGCCATTAAGAAGTTTATCTTTAATATCAGGCGAAAAAATAATATTCTTACCTGAAACCTTTATTATTTCCTTGATTACAATATTCAAACTATCTTGTTTCAAATCCAATGAAAGCGAATTATCATCTTGTTTGTATGTAACATTAATCTTTTTCGGCGTGTATAGTGGTGCCGGTGCTGTCGGCGGAACGTATTTGCTGACAGAAATAATATTTCCTATGAAAGTTATATCCAAATCGTATTTCTTGCATATAAACAATAATACATCAGTTACTGTAACATTAGTGAAATTATTTACAATGTTAATATTAAGATTAGGGTCAATGCTTATGTTAACATTGCTGTTTTGTGCAATACCTCTGACAAATTCCTGTATAGTGGTGCCATTCACAGATATATCGACTTTTTGTTCAAGCCCTGGTACTTCAACAACCATTGATTTCAGATTGTTTTCAATATTCATTATCCTGTCCTGTGCATATACACTTTTAATGTTTGCAAAGCATATTACAACAACAGCTATCATGAGATATTTTGTAACTTTTAGTTTTACCGATAATTTCATTTATTTTTTATTAATAATTACTACTCAATAAAATTGTATATATTTCATCAATCGTTGTTTCTCCTGTGGAAAGCAGTGTATATGCCTGCTCCGACAAACGCCTGATGTTTTTTTGCTTCAAATAATCCGAAACATCAAATGTTTCATTCTTTATATAATTCGATAATTCAAAATCAATTGGAATAACTTCATACACTGCTTTTCTGCCCTTATATCCGGTGTAATAGCAATGCTCACAGCCATCAGCAATAAAATGTTTTTTAATTTCAAACGGCGGCAAATAATGTTTCGGCAAAATAGATTTATTAAATTCCACTTCTTTTTTGCAATGCGGACATAACATTCTTACTAATCTTTGCGCAACAGTTAAATTAAGTGTATTAGCAAGCAAAAATGACGGAACGCCCATGTCAATCAACCGCGAAACAGTGCCCCATGCAGAATTTGTATGAACCGTTGACAAAACAAGATGTCCGGTTAAAGCAGCACGTATTGCCATTTGTGCGGTTTCACCATCACGTATTTCACCGAGCATGATTATGTCGGGGTCCTGTCTTAAAAAAGTTCGTAATGCACTTGCAAAATTTAGTCCTATTGCTTCTTTTAACTGTACCTGATTTATCCCTTCAAGTGTATATTCAATAGGGTCTTCAATAGTCAAAATATTTGTATGCTCTTTGTTCAATATTTTTAAAGTAGCATAAAGCGTAGTAGTTTTTCCCGAGCCGGTAGGTCCGCTTATCAAAACTATTCCATGCGATTTTTTAGTACCTTCAAGATAATCTGAAATTTGTTCCTGCGAAAAACCAAGTTGATTAATATCAACGTTTGTAGTGTCTTTACTCAACAATCGCAAAACAACTTTTTCTCCGTAAAGAGTTGGCAGCACCGAAACTCTTATATCAAACCGCTCCTTACCTGTATCGAAAAATATTCTGCCATCCTGAGGCAACCGTTTTTCGGCAATATCCATGTTTGCCTTGATTTTTATTTTATTAACCAAAGTAGGATATTCTAATTTATTTATAATATATCGTTCTATAAGTTTTCCATCAATTCTCAGTCGAACCCGCGATTTTTCCTCATACGATTCAATGTGAATATCGCTTGAATTAATCGCTTTTGCTTCTTCTATCAGCTTAAATAAAAAATCTTCTGCCTGATAATTTGCAAGATATGTTGCCTTACTTTTTTTATTTTGTGCAACCTTCCTGTAATAGCGAGAAAGTGTTTGCCGAATTACCTGTGAAGATGCGGGCTTTAAAACAATATTTTTCCCGAATAAAATCTCAAGTTCATCTTTTAACCCATTATTTTTTTCGTCTTCATCAATAAACAATTCAAATGTATTGTCCTTTATCAAGCTTGGAATGATTTTATAATGCCATGCCTGCTCAGGAGTAATAACCTGCTGCATTTCCGCTTCCAACTGTATGTATTCGGGTTCGCTCACTATATAGTATTAAAAATTAATTTCATAAAAAAAGTATCGTCAAACATTTTTGGATTGCCAAATATAGAATTGCTTACAAGCAATAAAATATAAAATACAGATAAAATTCCCGCTAAAGGAATATGTTTGCTTTTGTATTTCCTAAAAATATTAATGATTAAATGCAGGCAAATAGCAGCAATTAATGATAACACCATAAAAATTATAAAATTAAAAAGCGAAAATGCAGCACTTAATACTATCAGGAAAAGTATATCACCAGTGCCAATTTTCGCATCAATTATATTTGTAAGTTTTTTATTTTTTATAAAATAATATAAAGCAACTCCGCAAAACATAAATAAAACAATGCTTAAATTAATAAGAAAAATCAAAAAATAATCTTTATAATCAAGAGCTAATAATCCATTGGAAACAACAGTTGCAAACGCAAGCGGAAACAAAAACCACGATACCTGATTATTTTTGATATCCTGATATGCTATCATTATTAAAAACAAAAAAGTTAATATAATCATTAAAGTATTCAGCATATTTTTTTCTTTCGTTTCCTTAATCGGCTACAACGCATAAATAAAAAACTATTTCTCGCAAAGTAGCAAAGCACGCAGAGTTTAACTCGAATTATTTCAAACAAATCACATTTAATCTTTTGTGACTTCTTTAAGGTTTTTGTCCTGGTCAATTTCCCATGTATTAAACGTTCCATTGCCATTGAAATCTACAACGGCAGTTGCTTTCGCTTTAAAGCCCTTATTGCTTGCCTCAATAATTTCTATTTTATAATTTGCCGTACCTCCTTCGATTGATAGCTTTGCCTGCTCAAAATCTATTTCGTCAGTAGTGGCTGCATATTTGGAATGAAGGTAAAAATAGCTTTTCTCCATAGTATAAAGATGCTCTAACTGAAGCTGCGCCTCGGTACTCTTAGCTTTTGAAATAAGAGGCATAAGGTTCGGCAATGCCAAAAGCACCAAAATGCCTATTATTACTAATACTACCAACAACTCGGGTAGTGTGAATGCCTTAATTTTGTGGTTAAATATATTTTTCATATTGTTCAAGTATTGACTTATAAAGCAATATTATGAATATTTTTTATAAATAAAAAATTTTTAAAAAAAATAAAAATTACTGTTGAAATCAATGATAATTTGAAATATCTTGCATATTTTTATACCTAAATGTTATCATGATAAAATAATACTTTTTTTTGTGAATATCCACACTTGTTGCGGAATATCTACTAAAAAATTATTTTCTCTCAAGGATTTAAAATACCGAAACAGCACTTTTTATTTTTGCTCTTTGAAATGCAAGAAAGAATTTAAAAGTGTGTTCGGGTTAAGCTGATTTTGCCTGCTTTGCTTGTCAAACGTTTGTTTTAACGTTTAGACCTTTGGCATTGCTGTATTATCAGGTATTTAGTTTAGACGACAAAGCGTTTTGCACTGAAATTAGATGTTTCAGACGTTTATTTTTGACGTCAGAAAACGAATTGTCAAAAACAACGATATTTTGACAATTAGCTATTTATCTATCAAATTAAAATATTTTCACGAGACAAAATCAATAACAATAAATTTATGACAAAATATTTGTTATTTGTCATTTTTATATGTAATTTTGACAAAAACAAAATCATATGTCAAATATAATACCTTACGACAGAGAAAAACCATTTAACGATTTGCCATTGCTTCCTCCGTCTGATGATAATGTTATTACTATTGAAATTCTACAAGCCCTTAATAAAGCAAATAAAGCATTAGCCGAATTAAAAGGTATTGCAAAGAAATTACCAAATCAGTCAATGCTTGTTAATACGATTGCTCTGAGAGAGGCAAAAGCTAGTACGGAAATTGAAAATATTTTTACTACTGACGATGATTTATACAAAGCATTATCTATAAGCGAAATTAGTTTAAAAGGAAATTCAAAAGAGGTTTTGCATTATCGTGAAGCCATGTGGGAAGGATTCAATGCTATCAATGAACAGAATAAATGTACTGTTGATTTGCTTATAAAAATATATAGGAAAATCAAACAAGTTAATGACGGAATAAGACCATCTCAAACTGAAACTGTTATAAAGAAAAGAGGAAGTGGTTTGCTTGAAGGAAATATTGTTTATACTCCGCCAAGAGGAGAAAAGATTATTGAGCAAAAATTAGAAAATTTAATTGAGTATATAAATAATTCCGAACATGACCCTTTAATAAAATTAGCTGTTGCTCATTATCAGTTTGAAGCTATTCACCCATTCAGAGACGGTAATGGAAGAACAGGAAGAATACTTAATATTTTAATGATGGTGCAAAGTAAACTATTAGAAGTTCCAATACTATACTTGAGTGCTTACATAATTAAAAATAAAGATGAGTATTATAATTTACTAAACAAAGTTACAACTCTTAGAAATTGGAATGACTGGATTATATACATGCTAACCGCAATAGAGCAAACATCTATTTACACAATTAATAAAATTAACGAAATTGACCGATTAATAACAAGAACAAATGAACTTGTTGCCAGTAAATTTCCACATATAAATAAAGAAGTAGTTGAAAAAATATTTGAGCAACCTTATATTCGCCCTAAGAGTTTGTTAGATAAAAAGATAAGAAGCTTAAATACTGCTAAAAAATACTTAACCCAATTGGAAGAAATAGGAATACTTATTAATAAAAAAATCGGAAAGGAAATTGTTTATCTTAATATTGATTTATTTAATCTCCTTTCCGAAACGTAATATTTTATTCTTTGGTTCTATTTTAGGCACTTTCCATCAGTCAGGAAGCATTGTTGAACTTCTAAATTCCCATTTTTCGTTCCAAATATCCGAATCTATTATTGGGGGGGATTGAGGACTGAAAATAAATATCCTAAATTTCTTGAAAAATATATATTTTTGTCTTTTTATTTTTTAAATTTGAGAGAAAATGCAAATAGAATTGCGGTGTACACAAAATAAGACAGGTCAATAATTTATATGTTTATAATTGGAATCTTATCAAATAATATTTAGCAATATGGGACAATTTTTATCAATAGGAATCTGCAATCAAATTTCTGTGAATCGAAAAGAAATTAAAAAACAAGGATTTAAATTGACTGATGTTGAAAACGAACTCAACAAAAAATTTAACTTGAGCGTATATGTGTTTAATGAAACAGACAGTGATTATTTGACTTGGAATATCAACAAAAGCATTTTTAAACAAGAGACACAT
The DNA here is from genome assembly GCA_041671145.1 of Bacteroidales bacterium. NCBI lineage: Bacteria > Pseudomonadati > Bacteroidota > Bacteroidia > Bacteroidales > Bacteroidales bacterium. Next base: position 18,864 of record JBAZBZ010000037.1, read on the forward strand.
AGATTTTTATCCAAAATATATCAGGAATATGGTGAAGTAAATAAAGCAATTGAAGAATTGTTAAAAGAAATTAATAATTTGGAAACTGCTGAAGAACTTTTTAATCTTGCCGAAAGTAAAAGACACGAAAATTTTCAATTAGACGAATATTGTTCATTTGACTATATTAAATTAGGGGCATTTGAAAAAACACAGAGAATAAATACCACTTATATTGGTTTATTTTTTGCAGGAAAAATATCTATGGAATGCTATGGTCAAATGTTTTCTTTTTTCAGAAAAACAATTAGACAAGTTTATTCTGAATTCAAATTATCAGGTGCTTTAAATGTTTATATTACTGGATAGAATTTAACTAAAAAACCACAGTCCTTAATCGAGTGGATGGCTTCGCCAGTAAACATTAGCGAAGTGCACCTCTCACGCTACTGTATACTTCGACTTCGCTCAGTGTAAACAATTCTATTTAATTGCAAATTCTTTACTTATTCAGCTTCAATAATATGCTTACAACTTTTTCAGATACTTTACGTTCAAAAGCAAATTTAGCTCTCTTTTTATGTATTCTTCTAATTCACATGAAATTAAACTCAAAGGTTCTTACGATACTCTATATGCTTATTTGTATTCACAAGGTGTAAGAGGAAAGCAATATGATGATGTACCTTCTTCTACTTTGTTTGATTTTAAAAATCGTAATTATGATTCTATTATTGGTTTTTCCGAAACCATTGCTTATTCGCAAATGGCTTTAATGGTTGAGCAAAATAAAGAACTTAAAAAAATTATTTTTTCGCTTTTAAAATTATTTTGTATTTACAGAAATATTATTGCATCGCTTCCCGGCAGAAACTATTTCCTTTTCAGGGCTAAAGACCAAATAATTTCATGTTTACAGTGTTGGGAGAAACAATTTACAATTAATGGTATTGCAAAACTTTTAGATATAAAACCACAACATTATACGAATTGGAAGAAAGGTTATTTCTGCAAATTCTCTCCTGTTTCGTTTTGCCGAAAGAAAGTTTCAGGTCAGCTTTCTTTGCGTGAACTGGGTCTTATTAAAAATTTTGTCTTAAACAAAGTTTATGAAAAATGGAGCTTGTCTTCAATATACTATAAAATGATTCGGCATAGCGAAAGGTATTTTTCTAAATCAACATTTTACAAATATGTAAATTTAATGGGTTTACGACAAAAGAAAATAAAAGCCATTAAATCGAAAAAAGGTATCAGGGCTGTTAAGCCATTGCAAATTCTTCACATGGATATTTCTGAGTATTGGATTACAGATAATATCAAAGCTTATTTTCATATCATTATTGATAATTTTTCACGAAAAATTCTTGGGATAAAAGTAGCAGATAGAAAATCCGCCAGTTTAGCTTTAGAAAATTTAAAAGAAGTATATCAAGGTTTTAATTTGAATAAACATGATGAAATAATATTGATGATTAACGATAGTGGTAGTGAAAACAAATCCATAACAAAAGAATACATCGAATCCCTTAAAAATATGAAGCAGGAATTTACAAACCGAAGTAAGCGTGAATTTTCAAATAATCTGATTGAAGCGGCTATAAAAAAATTGAAACAATGCTATATATATACCGAAGAGTATAATGGATTTGATGATTTTGAATCTCAAACATATTTTGCCACAAATGACTATAATGAAGAAATGACGCTTGAAGCATGTGGTGGAAGAACACCTGATGAAGCATTTAATGACGTTAATCCATTTCCCGATAAGCTCAGTGTTTTAATACAAAAAGCTAAATCATTAAGAATTATTGAAAACAAATATGGCGAATGTTGGTAATAGCCACAATTCAGAACGCACACAGACATTACCAAAAATAAAAAAACAACAATACAAAGTATATCAAAACCGATATCAACAACCAGTTTGAATAATATTTAAACAAACCATTTGAAATAGCCAGTTTTAGTGGTGTTTAAATTTTAAAAAATATTCAAAAAAAATGGGAGTTTTATCGAACTCCCATTTTTACTGCATTTTCCGAATATCCGGAACTTTTCTATATAAACTCCTTTATACGCTGAAAGCAAGAGCAGGGAAGTCAACTGCCATTTTTCGATTGTCCTGAAGTAGCGATTGGATGTTGCCGTGTATGTCGTAGCTGTAATGTCCTGTGAATCCTACAGGAAAACTTGCTTTTATTTCTGAATGGATTTGCGTAATCATTAAAAAAAGTTGAATTTTAACGAAAACAAATATAGAAAGAGAATTCCCGAATTTGCAATAAAATTCGGGAAAATTTAAAATTTTATTTTTAAAAAATATTATAATTTTTCAATTTGTTCTTCTGATAGTTTTGTATATTTAACAATAATATCTATATCCGTACCTATTTTTTTCATGTTTTTTGCAACTTTTTCACTTCCTATTCTAGCTCCTTCTTCATATGCATAATCAATACAATTTTTAAAATCACGAATTCTCCATAATTCATGATTATAAAGTTCAGTATTTGTATCCTTCAATTCTTCAATTCTCGCAAAAATCTGGTTAAAAATATCCATATTTAAACGTTCTCCGGGTTTTCTATTAAAAAACCCATCTAACTTTTTATCTATCCATGGATCCATAGTTTTACTTACTTGATTTTATTTCTTTAATAAGAGCTTCTATTTGAGACATTGGTAATTTGGTATATCTTGCAATTTTTTCAATTGGCTCGTTGTCTAATATCATTTCCTTTGCCATTTCTTCCTTTTCTTCTACTTTTGCATCTCGTATAGCTGTATCAACAATATTTGTAAAATCTCTGAAGTATTTTAAACTGTCTTCGTACTCTTGTCTTTCCTGCACAGTAAATTTTGCTATTTCAGCAGTTTTAAAAAGTTTTTCAAAAACTCTTTCTTGTAATGCTTTAGGTCTATCTTGTAGATTTTGCAAGTGTCTTAATACATATAACCATTTATCAAATTGAGTTTTTAATTCATTTTCTCCTTTGGTAAATTTAGGTAATTCCAAATAAATATATGTAAGTTTGTCATAAAATACTGTGTTTTTTTCAATGTCAGACAATTTTATTTTATGCATCAATTTATCCGGCTCATTCTTGTGATCCTCAAATATAAAATTGAGTATTCCTATTGTATAAACAGCCTTTAGTTCAAAATTCCATTTTCCTTGTTTTGCTTGTTCTTGAATAGGAAATGTAGAGTAATAAACACTTCTGTCTTTAAAAAAATCCTGTTTTGCCTTTTGTATTTCAACTATAAATTTTTCTCCTTTTTCATTTTCACAATATAAATCGAATATACCTTTTCTCGCAGTATCATTCGAGCCAAGATGTTCGTTCTTTAAATATGTAAGGTCTTTGATTTGTTGTTCGCCAATTAATAAATTGTTAAGGAAGTCAATTAATAAATCCTTATTAACTTCTTCACCGAATAACTTCTTAAAGCCAAAGTCAGTAAACGGGTTTAAGTATCTTTCTGTTATTTCTGACATAAATAATTAATTTTCTGCAAATATACAAAATTTTCATCTTATCCCATTGGATGAAACTTTTTTAATATTTCTCTCTGTTCTTCAATAGAAGTTTGGCGATAACGCAATGTTGATGAAATCCACCTGTGTCCAGCCAATAACTGCGCCTGTTCCAATGGTATTTTTCTGTCATTTACCCAATATGATATTACACTGTCCCGAATACTTTTTGTTGTCAGATTCCTGTCGGGGAAACAAGGTTTAAGTGTTTCAATCAAATATCCGATTCCGTCCGCTCCTTCATAATTCTTGCCCCGAAAATTCAGGATTAAATAATCATTTTCTTTTCCTTTTCGCAATAATTTTTTTCGTGTTTTATAAATGTATTCATCTAATAAGCGGTATTGTTTCGGTTGTAATTCAAGATGACGTGCAATAAGCTCTCTGCCCCCTTTTGCATAAATCGTTCCTTTTTCCAAATCAATATGCTTTGTTTTTATTGCGATTATTTCACTTGGTAATAATGCCTGATATATCAACAGCGACATTATTACTTTGTGCGTTTCTTCCATTTTTATAAATCTTTCTTCTCTTTCCATCAATGTTTCCAGTTCTGCCATTGTAAATAAATCCGTGAATATTATGCCTTTTTTTCTTATTCCTTTTATGTTTAATGTCCTGCAAGGATGGTCTTCTCTTATGCCTTCTTCAACCAAGTAATCGTAATACTTTTTTATTGCTGTGAGTTTTGCTTGTTTCGTGGCTTTGCTTATCTGATGTTTACTTATTTCCGCCATATAGTTTAAAATATCCTGATAGTTGTAAGCATTCGCTTTCGGATTGCTTAATAAAAAATTTTCCGTAATACAGCGGTATGCTTTTTTCGTTTCTTTTGAAAAAAACTTTTTTTCTAAATATTTTTCAAATGATGTCATAGCTTTTTTATTTATTCTTCTTTTATATTTTTATTTTGTTGCTGTTCTCTGTGAACTGCTTCAAGTATTATTTGTTTTTGTTTTCTTCTTTTGCTGTATATGTGTGTTGTGTCAAGCATTTCATGTCCTAAAAATTTCTGCACGAATTCTATTGATGCTCCGTTATCGAGCAGGTGGGTTGCGATACTGTGTCGCAAGCAATGAAGCGTAATATCTTTTGTTTGCAATTCGGGATTTTTTGTTTTTTTTACCAGTGCTTTTACTATCGTGTTTAAATCCTGTGCATATATTCGGTATCCTCTTTTACTCAGCAGAAATGCTGAATTTATTTTTATTTTTGTTTCTTGTAGTTTTATATTTCTTTCATAAAACAGATAATTTTTTAAGTCCGTTAATACTTTTTCCGATATGGGTACGGCTCTTGTTTTTCCCAATTTTCCACATCGCACCGTGAGCATTCCTTTGTGAAAATCAATATCTGATGTATTGAGTTTTGCAATTTCACTTCTTCTTAATCCACAGCCATAAGCAAGTCCGAGTATCGCTTTTTCAAGCATTGTTTTTGCTTCGGAGTATATTTGTTTTATTTCTTCTATGGTGGCAATATTTCTTTCTTGGTATTTAACTATGCCGAATTTCGGAAGTCGTGCCGGTGTTGCATTTATTTGTGCGGTATCAAGTAAGTTGTCAAAAAATATTCTCAATAAATATATGTGCCTCCTTACTGATGAATCGCTTAATCCTCCTTCTCGTCTTTGGTTCGGGCGTTCTGAAAGATATTCATGGTAAGCGAATATATCGGTTGCTTTTACTTCTCTGATGGTGTTTACTCCTCTTGTTTCTATAAAAAATAAAAACTCCCTGATGTTAGTTGCCATATGGTTTGCTCCTGCATAGCTTTTTGTCTTTACCATTTGTGAAAATTCTTTGTAAAGATTTTCAAACTGCGGATTATATAATGGTAAATGTTTCATAATTCAATTTGAAAGTATTTTTGTTTATTATGTTTTATTACGTTCTGCTTCCTCTATATACATACTCCTGAACCGATGGAACGCTACGGGGCTTTTGCTTGCTGTTTGCGGTTTGTAGTGGTTCATCCGTTCTGAACCGCTACGAACCAACAGTCGTATTATTCTTTATTAACTGCTCAAGTTGTTTATTCAGCTCGTCTTTTATTTTTGTTCTTATTTTTTCCATATCGTCAAAAAATATTATTTTGTATTTAAAGCCCTTGTTTGCATATCCACCTGTTTTCTGTATGTATTCAAGCATTTCCAAATCTTCCATATTCCTGAAGCACGTTCCTTTGCTCAGGTTTAATGCAAGTCGGATTTCTCTTTGTGTAAATTGGTATTCCGATAATTTTCCGTTTCCGATTTTCTTTATATATTCTTTGAGTTTGTCAAAAAACTGTCTAAGGGAAGAATCCAAATCATCTACTTTTAGCATTATCGCATCAAATAAAATTTCGCAAGCCATTTTCAAATCTTCGGGTTCTGATATTAGTCGGTTCTTGTCGTCTCTTCTTCTTTGATACTGATGTAATATCGTTAATTGTTTTATGAATGCTTGATAATGGTTGTTTAATCTTCGGAGCATTTTTGCTTCTGTCGGAAGTTTTATTTTATCTGCATAAGGATTTACAACTTCATAAGATTTAATGCACCTGATACAGTTCTGAAGGAATACTTTTGCTTTTCTTTCCTGTGATTCTTCAATAATTCCTGATAATATTTTGTTTTGGTATTCTATTATTTTTTGTGTTTGTTCTTCGCTTTCGTCAACTCCTATTATTATTGAACGACTCATACTATCGTAATATATTTCTGCTTTTGTTGTTGCCAATAGGGAAGCGAAGTGACTTTTTACAACTTTAACTGCCGACACTAAATTTCCTGTTTGGTCTTTATATATTGTAGAACTGCTTATTATTCCTGCACTTTGTAATTCTCTGAAAGCGTATTGAGCTTCTTCGTCCAAGCCGTCATAGTCTTGTATCAGCATTAATTTATCAACAAGTTCCTCTCTTGTGTAATGATAAAATGATTTGCTCGTCACTCTTGTCATTGACATTACATCTTCGGGAGGGAAGCATTCGCCGATTGTATTTATTAAATGGCTTTTGCCTGATCCGCTTGTGCCTTGTATTAAAGAATGCAAAGGGTAATTCATTTTATATGTTGAAGCAATTATAAATAAAAGCTTTCTTGTGTTTTCTTCTCCCACCACTCCTGCCTGTTCAATCAGCTTGTCTATGTTGCTTATTAAATTGGGGCTTTTAAGAAATTCAATTATTTGTTTTTCTTTTTCGGGTGATATCTGCAAATAATTTCGCTTTATTTTGTATTCATTTTTTATTTGCTCAAGTTGTTGTTCTCTGTATTTTTCAAGCTCATCAGCAAGTTGCAACAACTCGGTTTCAACTTGTTCGTGGTTTTGATAAAAAATATTTGATAGCTGTTCTGCAAGGAATCTTATGCTTTCTCGTTCATACAAATCAATTTTTGTTCTTTCTTTTCTGCCTGTTGTTTTTTCTTCAATTATTAAGGTTATCCGAAGTGTGCTTAAATCCATCGGTAGCGAGCCGAGAACGAAATAATTATTTAATTCATTTCTTAACAATAATTTTCCGTTATATATAAATTCAATAAATAACTTTTTATTTTCAATTGTTTCCGATTCTGTATCTGTTGTGTCTGTCGCTTGTTCTGTGCTTGGTGTTATTATTTCTTCTTGCTTAATTTCCGCAATTATAATTTCTTCTTTGGTCGGAGTTTCAATTGTTGGTAGCGAAGTATCGGCTATTTCTGTATATTCAATATCTACAGTATCGTTTAACTTTTCTTTGACTGCTTCACTGCCTTTAGCAATAAAGATTTCGTGCAATGTTTCATCTTCGAGACATACTCGTTTTATTGGTATGTTTCCGATTATGGCTCTCAGGTCTTTTATTTCTGTTTTCATATTACTTTATTTTTAGTAATAAAAATTATTTCTTTTAATTGTTCTAATCTTGATATAGCTTTAAGGTGTTGCTGTTTAAGTTCTTCGTCAAACAATGAAATAACGGCTTCGTTTTCTTTTAGTATTTTTGCTTCAAGTATTGTAGCTGTTTCTGTTATTGTTGGGGCGATATACAGCTTTTCTGTTGCTATACTCGGATACATTGGATATATTCCGTCATTATTTAAATATTCGGTTTTGCCATATTCTATTGATATTGCAAAAAAGTTTACCACTTCGTTTTTTTTATTTTTCAATGGAAATATTATTGAGTAGTTTCCGAATATTTTATATGCTAATTCTCCTGTCTTTGACTTTCCGTTAGTTTTTTTGATAAACCCGATACTTTCTAATTCGTCTTTGAATGATTGTTCTTTGCGGTGGTGTATTTGTCCTGAGTTAAATCCCGCTCCTGTTGTTTCAATGGTAAACTTTCTTTTACTAAGCCATTCTTTTGGTATTTGTGCATTGCCGTTTTTAATGCCTGTAATCAAACTTTTATAAAGTCTTCCGATTATTGCTGTCTTGTCGGCTGTGTTTGCTGTTATTTCTGTATTTTCCATTTGTTTAAGTTTTAAAACCATTGCTTTGAAATTGCCATAACGAGCAATTGGCAAGGGTTTGCGTTTTTAACAACCAAACTTAGACACATTTTTTTAGAACACCTAATCTTTTTTGCTTTGTGTTGCACTATTTACAATAGTTTGCGAGATAATGTTATCAACTTCTTTTTCTTTTGACCTATCATGAACTATTACAGTAAATAGCGGTTGTCCTGTCTTTGGACTCTTTATAGTTATTGAACCTTTTTCATACAATTCTTTTAAGAATTTTGCTTCCTTTAAAGTTAGCATTCGTTTTTTTGCTTTCATTTTGTTTAGTTTTAGTTTTTATAAAAAGAATTATTTTATATTTAGGAAAACGCAGATAGGTATCAAGAAAGGACATTGAAAAGATGAGAAAAAAATATTTTTAAAATCATGTCCGATTTTTAAAAATAATTCGTCTTATATCACAGAAGATTTTTTTAACCCAAATAAAAAAAGTTCAGGCAAATTGTATAGTTGACAATTAATGTGGCATATAGTAATATGTTGAAAGTTTAACAGTTCCTAAAACAAACAATTATGAGTGCCGATAATAAGAAAGGTAGAACGAAAACTTTTACAAAAGAAGAAGAAAAACAATTTGCAAATAACATTAGATGTGAGTTAGCGTTGGAAATAATGAGTATTCCAGATGAAAGTTTTAATAAAAAAGAATTCACAGAAAAGCCAAATATGTCTGACAGAAAGTTTGCAGATGATTTTGCTTGGGTGCTAAAACTAATTGATGTTGATAAGGTAGTCAAAAAATCTCGTGCAAAAGTATTGCGTTCTCGTAAAAAATAATCTTTAATTTTTAAAGATTTGTTAAGCCACATGAAAGTGTGGCTTTTGTTTTATACAAAAAAGAATGGATCAGAAGTAAAAAAGTTATCTCCGTTAATTTCCTTTTCTATTTGTTCATAAAACTCATTATCAAATTTCTCTAAATATTCCTCCAAGCGATACCTGTCAGCATTCATATTTTCTAATAATGGCATATCGCTCAAAGTTGCTGTTTGGAAAAAATGCTTGGACTCTTTTGATATAAATGAGGGTTCTTTGTTGGTTTTACCGTCTATATTCTTGAAATAACAAAATGTGCTATAAAAATACAAAATATATTCGCCTTTATTAATTGGACTAACATAAGAAAATACTTTTTTAGTTTCATTGTATCGCTTTGTATTAATCCATTTTTCTAAAACTCCTTTAATAATCTTTAATGCTTCTTCTTTCATAAAGTATATTTTATTTATAAAGTAATTTTATCTATTTCCGTCTTGATTTCATATGCTTTTTTTCTGAAATTATTAATTATTTTTGTTTTCATAAAAGGGTCTTTCTCGTATTCCCTGCAAGCAATTTCAAAACCTTTAATTTCATTTTCTCTATTCAATAAATGTCCTCTTGTATAGGTATCAAATTTGGGATTCTTTTTTAATTCCAATTCCTTTGATAACAAATATTCTTTTAATTCAGCAACTAAATTATCTAATTCTTTCATTTTATAAACTATTTATATAGGAACAAATTTAGCTAAATTTCCAAATAAATCAAAATTTATTTCGGGGGTCTGGGGGTTTACCACCAGCAAGATAGCGTGTCGTCGAGATGAGTAGTCCGACGACACGCTATCTTGCTAATACGATGCAGATGATTAAAATTATTATTTCAGAGCAGGGGATTGAACTTTCTTATTCATGATTTTTCTTTTCTTTCAAAGCGGATTTTGAACTGTGGACAGTCCACTTTTCGCAAAAAGTATTGAAACAAAAAAGCCGATAAAATTCGGCTTTTTATTCAAATTATGGAATTTAGTTTTCGGTATTTACTTTTTTTCTTCCGATTCGGTTTCATTATTATTTTTATGCAAATCTTTATTTTCAAATATCCCCGATAATAAAACACCGCCTCCTATCAAGAATATTATGCCCGCTCCTAATGCGACATTCTTTCTTCTTGTGTCTTCTTCTTCACTCGAAAATACTATTCCTGTACCTGTATTTTCGTACGTCTTTTTAGTAAATTTTACTGACTGGGAAATGATTATAAATGCAATTCCTATAATCATTACTATAAAACCAATTTGTTTAGTTTTCATCTTTTTTATTTTTAAATGTGTTAAACAATTTATTCTTCGGATTTCGGCTTATCGCCAAACAATTCCTTCTTTGTCTTTGCTAAATATGCAGAAAAAATAAATCCCAAAATACTCAGATAAGCTCCTGCCTTTAGTCTAACCACTCCTTCTGTATCCATAATATTATTAGATGATTTCATCTGTACTTTTGAGAATAAATATGCAAAAAACAAAAACACAATTCCGCAAATGGCACTGTTAAAAATTTTAATATTATTCCTATAATAAATAATCAATACTGCACAAATTACAGATAGGACGGATAATATTCTCACGCCCGCATTAATTCCTAAATTTTTATCGGTAATTATATCTGCACCATTTACATTGTATCCGCCACATCCCGCTACGGGAAAAAACAGGAAGCTGATAATTATGAAAGCTCCTGTTAATTTAATGATTTGATTATTTTTCATCTGTTATGTTTTTTTGTTAATAAATTTATTATAATTAGTTTTTGATTGAATTAAAATCTAAAACTTATTCCGCCATTTACGATAAAATCGCTACCGTAAGCTATTTCAGCATGAACGCCTACATTTTTTACAAAGAAATATCGCACTCCGATAAGTCCTGCATAAAAGAAACCGCCTGACACTCCGTTTGAACCTCCTGCCATTACTCCGTAATGCAAATCAAACGATTCAGATATATTAGTGTGGAAACACGCTCTGCCTGCAATAATTCTAATTTTTTCATACATCCATAATCCCTCGTGTTTTGTTTTTGAGTAAAAGACACCCACGCTAAAATTGTTGAATTTATGCTCATATTTAAGCTGTAATCCACTACCATATTCAATTGCGTAGGAATATCCAAAATCAAAAATATTGTTCCCTTTGCCATTTTGAATAGAGGATTTGTTTTGCTGGTTTTGTATGCTTCCACTTCCTTCACTGCCATCCCCATCAACTCCGAAAGCAAACATTACACTTGTGTTTTGCGAACCTAATGAAAATGCATATTCTCCGGGCTGTAAATTTGTTAATGTTATTAAGTAGGAAGATTTCCCATACTTTTCGGCTTTAAACTCAATAAATGAAATATCACCAGCACTTGAACCTTTGAATGTTTCCACTGATCCTATTTCAAGTTTTCTTTGGTTTTTCGCTTGCTGAAGTTTGAAAACCTGAATAACGCTTTTTGGATTTACTTCATTTGAACTTGATTTGTAAATAAACTGAAGAGTTGATTTTTTCCTGATTCTCACAGGAGAGCTACTGCCTTTTAAATTATATGTAGCCGTCACTTTGCCCATTCCCATTACATACATTGAAGCGTTAGCTTTGCCTTTAACAGACGCTTGCTGTCTTTCAAGAGAAAGACCTTTTCCGACACTATCGTTAACATAAACAATGTCGCCGTCCCATTCAGGTTCGCTAATTTTCACTTTTTGAGCTATTGTTTGCGAGAATGAGAAAATCGCAAAAACTAATGCCCACAATTTCATTAAAACATTTCTCATAATTTTTTAAGTTTAGTTTTTCCGCATCCAGTCCTGATGAAGAAGTTTATAAATGCAAAAAGCGCGGACTGAAACCTTATCTGCTATTGAGGTACTGAGATACCTATACACACAAACAAGTACAGCCCACGCTTTTAGCGTGAGCGTTATACTTATTTACCCTTGTGTGTATTAAAAGTTCTCAGTTTTCAATAGCAAGAATAAAAGCTAACGCTTATATTTTTAATAAATTAAAGAACGTAAAAACATCACAAACTTACACGTTTTTTTTCAAACATCAACAAAAAATCAAAAATTATTCCATATTTGTCTTTACTCAAATACTGTGAAAATAAAGACATATGTAATTTTAAATAAAAGACCAAGCATTAATTGTGGATAATGTTTGCTTATAATAATAAATATGCTATTATTTAAATGTGCTTGTGGGGCGTCAGCCCTATTCGGCTAATACATAAGCTGAAGGCAGGCATAACAAAGAAACCGCAATTTTGTGCGGTTTTTTTGTTTCTATTTAATCTTCATCAGGATTGCCTTTCATTGTGCTAAATAATTTTATATCCCTGTATTTATTGGTAACCCACGCAGGTATAACACTCCAAAACTGAATGTTTCCATTATCTCCAACTTTTCTTAAAATTACTTTTATCTTTCTGTTTTCAATTATAGCTATAATACCCCAATACCTGACTGGCTTAGTTTTCTTAATTCTTTTCTTATAACTTTTTATTTCAAATTCTTTTAATGTTTCTTCAAATTCCTGATAGGTTGTTGATTTTTCTATAAGTTTTTTCGCAAGAGAAATTAACTTAAATCGCAACATCTGAGATGGCTTCTCTCTTTCTGATCTATGTTTCTTAAATATTATATGATTAAACCCTTCTGAATTAAAATAAACACATTCGTTTAATGCAGGGGATTGAATCCCCCTCATTTCATTATAAAATTTATGTGTGTCTTCTTTTAATTTTTCATAATTTGATAAATCATTCATTAAAAAAGTATAATATTTTCATTTCTTTTAATCAATATGCAAAAGCAAAATCTGAAATTAATTACATAAAAATATTTTTTCCACTTGACAATAAAATAGGGAAGCACATATACTTTAGTTGTCGTATTAAAAACTTAATATAAAAAACCGTTGCCCGAAAGGGTCACACTGATATAAAAATATCGGAGTTGAGACAAACAACGAGGCTGAACTGCATATTTGTAAGGTGTTTTACATTTTTATTTTAAAATGTTAACTTACACATAAGCACAAGTTTAAAACCCCGCCTGATTTGTCTCGGACGGGGTCTTGTGCTTTTATGGATAAAAAAATTGAAGATTATTTGGACTGGAAGGGGATTCATTCCCCAAAAGCGAGCATTACATATAAAGGTTGGCTTTTGAAGTTTGTTAATGTTTGCGGTAGTAAGCCAATTGAAGAATACAGAATAATGGATATAGTTAATTATCAGAAATGGGTAAAAACACATCACAGTTCTTACAGCTTGGAATATGCAACTGTCATTATTAAAAACTTTTTTAAATTTTATAAGGATCAAGATTACCGATGTATTGCACCATCACTGATAAAAAGAAAAAAAGGTCACGCAAAATCACACAGGGCAATTAAGGAAGAAGAATTTGAAAAAATGATTTCAATAATTCCGGATAATGATTTTTGGAATCTCAGAGATTTAGTTGTTGTCCGAATGTTATGGGACACAGGAGTTCGTGTTTCGGAGTTAACTGATTTAAATGTATCTCAAATTGATGTTAATAATTTGTCTGCTGTTATTTCAACAAAGAAAACAGCAAATAAAAGAATTATTGTCTGGTCTGAGAATACACATCAAATACTAATTAAATATTTAACTATGCGATTAGAACTTCCTAATAACAATAGTGCTTTAGCATTGTTCGTGGGCAAAGTAAACAATAATGCCAGTAGTTATAATCCAAGATTAACAACAAGAAGCGTAGAGAGAATAGTAAAATATTATTCTAATAAAGCAGGAATTGTAGAACGTATTACGCCTCACAGTTTTCGTCATGGTTGGGCTCATAAGAGGCGAGATATGAACGCTCCGCTTTCATTTATTCAAAGGGGATTGGGACACATGAATCCAATATCAACATTTATTTACGAGCAATACTCTGATGTTGATTTTGAAAGAAATGCTAAAGCATATCACAGCTTTAAACAGCCACAACTTAAAAAGATTTCAAACCCCACATACTTTATACAAGCACAAACAGCTTAATTCTAAAGGTTTTTTGAAAATATAATTATTCACAGTTGCATTTATTGCATAAGTTTTTTGCCTATGTTAAACTCAAACCAACGAAGCGATATGTTCATTTAGAATTTAATTTGAATGTTATTTTTTTGTTGCTACTACTTTAGCAAACATCTATTACAATGCAGGGGATTGATATTTTCAATCCTAAAACTAAATAATTCCATGTCGCACAATATGGGTTATACGATTTAAAGTAAAGCAATAAAATAAAAACATTCAATAAAAAGTTGGATGTTTTTTGTTTTGTGCATAGTGTCCTGTGGGGTATCAGTAAAGAACATAAAAAAAGAAAAATGTTTTTTATTGGTATTGCCCGCAAGGGTCTTTCCGCTTATATCGGAAATGAGACAAACAATACTAATAATCAGAAGTTATTTTCAGAAAATTCCGCTCCATAGAACACTGTGTATAAAACAAAAACATCTTGGTCGTATTTTATTAAGAATATTGTAAATAAAAACAATCATGATATTTGATATTTGTTCAAAAAGAATTTACGAAAAAGACGGAGTAAAAAAAATAAAATTCCATAAGGCAGGAATTATGAAGACCACAAACGATGGACATTCATATATTCGTTTTTTTCATCAACCCGATGTAGATTTTTATGTCTTTGAGAAAACCCCTCCTATTCCGATTATTTCAGCAGAAGATTAAACCTTTATTAAAATTAATTTTAAAAATTTTATGCAGATTAAAACTACACCTGTTCCAAACGTGGTGTTGGATAGTTATTTGAAGAATTTTAAAATTGCTGAATTAAAAGTATTGTTGGTAATTATTCGGCAAACTCTCGGATGGGAGGATAAAAAAACAAAATCCGAAAGAAAAGAGATTGACTGGATTTCAAGCAGTCAACTTTATTTGAAAACTGGTAGCTCCAAAAGAGCCATCAATGAAGCGATTCAATCGCTTGTTAAGAAAAATCTTATTGCTGTTTTTTCTCAAAATGGCGAATTGCTTGAC
>JBAZBZ010000038.1 GCA_041671145.1 Bacteroidales bacterium
TGGAAAAATGTACAATTGTTAGTTCTGCTGCCACTCTTGCTGCCATATATTGTTAAATTACCGGAAACATTAAATGCAGTGAGAGTTGAGGTCATTTGGGCTGTGTAATTTGAACCGGAAGGAGTAACTGCACTGCCAACGTTAACAGAGACGCAATTTATGGTGCCTGCTCCGCTTATTGTACAAGCTCTGTTTGCTGCAGCCGAACTGTTCAAGGTAACTGAAGTAGTAACTGTAAGCACTACGCTTACATTTACGGCAAGCGTACCGGAAGTGCTGCTGAAAGCAATGGAATTGCATGTTCTGTTGCCATCTACGGTTAACGTAAATCCGGTGCCAATAATAATATCATCGGTGGTTAAAGGAATTGTTCCTCCGGGCCAAGGAGCATTGGGAGTAGTAGAACTCCAATTTCCGCTGCCTGTTGTTGTTATAGAAGCAAAGGCATTAAAAGTTATTATGCATAAAAAAAGCAGTACGAAGCTCATTAGTTTTGTACTGTTTGCTATGGGCTTTATATAATTATTTTTTTTAGTATTTATAAAAGTTAATTTTTTCATAAACTTTCTATAAAAGTAAAATATAATAATATAAAGATAGTAAATTATAATATAAAAAGCAAATATTTTTAGGTAAAAAGTTATAAACATAACAAATACTTTCACAAAAGTAATGATTTTGTTTGATAAAAGGGAAGGACAAGTTGAAAAAAAAGAAGTACTTCATCCTGATAGCTGTCGGGGGGAGCAACTACGAAACTTTACTAAATTTTTAAAGCTTAGTAAAGTTTGCTAATACAAAAACTCAAATCGCCATTTCGTAATTAATATTGAATCTTGATTCCTGAAACTGAAAACTATAAACTAAAACATCACACATTAAATCTAATATTCAGAATATCGCCATCATCAACGATATAATTTTTCCCTTCAACATAAAGTTTCCCTTTTTCTTTGCATGCAACTTCAGAACCTAATTCAACAAAATCGGCATACTTCATTACTTCTGCACGAATAAATCCTCTTTCCAAATCGCTGTGAATAACACCTGCAGATTGTTGAGCGTTCATTCCTTCTTTTATTGTCCATGAGCGTGCTTCTTTTGGTCCTGCCGTAAAAAAAGTTTTAAGTTTTAATAATTTAAAAGCCGAACGGACAAGTTTATTAACGCCGGGTCCGGTTAGTCCTACGTCTTTTAAAAAGGCAAGCCGGTCATCAGGATTATCAAGCTCTGCGATTTCCGATTCCAAAGCACCGGCAATCACAATCATTTCGGCATCTTCATTTTTTATTGCTTCTTCAAAATTTTTCACGTAATCGTTGCCATTTACAGCAGAATCAGCATTAACATTACAAACATACAATACCGGTTTCTCTGTAAGCAGGCACATATCTTTCACTGTTTTTTTATCCTCATCGTTCAAATCAATTGTTCTGACATTTTGAAATGACTCAATATGGTTTTTATAATGCTTTAATATTTCTGCTGTTTTCTTTGCATCTTTATCGCCGGTTGAAGCAAGCTTTTCGACCTTCTGCAATTTCTTTTCAATCTGCTCTAAATCTTTTAACTGAAGTTCAAAGTCAATAATTTCCTTATCTCTCACAGGGTCTATCGAGCCCTCGATATGCGGAAGTTCGGCATCATCAAAACAACGCAAAACATGAATTACTGCATCGGTTTGACGAATGTCGGCAAGAAAAGCATTTCCTATACCTTCCCCTTTGCTTGCACCTTTTGCAAGGCCCGGGATATCAACAATTTCAATCGTGGCAGTAACCACTTTAGCGGCTTTAACCATTTTTTCAAGAACAAACAATCTCTCATCGGGAACCGCTACAATTCCCATATTTGACTTGTTTGTACTGAACGCAAAATTTGTTGCCTGCGCTTTAGTATTCGAAATGCAATTGAAAATTGTTGTTTTTCCAACATTTGTTAATCCTATAATTCCACATTTTAAAGGCATAATTTCATTCGGTTGTTTTAATTTATTGCAAATATAGTATTTTGCACGTAAAACTTTTAAAAAACAATATGGTTTAATTCAAAAATATTTTTACCTTTGTAGCCCCCAATTAAAGTTAATATAGTATTAACCACTTCTGTAAGTTTGATTTTAGGGGAAAAATCAAATAAGCGGAATACAAAATTTTTTATAACAATGACAGAAAACGACAAAGCTATTGAAGATAGCCAAACTACCAATCAATTAAAAGCTGAAGAAACAGCCGGAGAAATTAAAGCCGCAACTTTAGCAACCGAACCACCGGCAAATTTCGACTGGGACCTTTTGGGAAAAAAACAACAAAGTTATTCAGAAGAAGAAAGAGCAAATTACGAATCAATGTATGAAGAAACAATGCATAAAGTCGGTTTGCACGAAATTCTTGACGGAACTATTGTTGCAATGAACAACAGAGAAGTAGTAGTAAACATCGGTTATAAATCCGATGGTATTATATCGCTGTCGGAAGTAAAACACAATCCCGATTTGAAAATAGGCGATACTATTGAAGTTTATGTTGAGTCGATGGAAGATGTAAGCGGACAACTTGTTCTTTCACATAAAAAAGCAAGGGCATTAAAATCATGGGAAAGAGTAAACAAAGCTCTTGAAGACAGTGAAATTATCACCGGTTATGTTAAATGCAGAACAAAAGGCGGATTGATAGTGGATGTTTTCGGAATCGAAGCATTTTTACCCGGTTCACAGATAGATGTAAAACCTATTCGCGACTACGACATATTTGTTGGAAAGAATATGGAATTTAAAGTTGTTAAAATCAACAATGAATTCAAAAACGTTGTGGTGTCGCACAAAGCATTGATTGAAGCCGAACTCGAACAACAGAAAGCAGAAATTATAGCAAAACTCGAAAAAGGACAAATACTTGAAGGTACAGTCAAGAATATCACTTCTTATGGAGTATTCATTGACCTTGGCGGTGTTGACGGATTAATACACATTACGGACTTGTCATGGGGAAGAATTAATCATCCTGAAGAAATTGTAAAACTCGATGAAAAGATAAATGTTGTTATACTTGACTTTGACGAAAGCAAAAAACGAATTGCACTTGGCTTAAAGCAATTGCAGCCGCATCCGTGGGATTCGCTTGATGCAAACCTTAAAATAGGAGATAAAACAAAAGGGAAAGTGGTTGTTATTGCCGATTATGGTGCATTTATAGAACTCATTCCGGGTGTTGAAGGACTAATTCATGTATCGGAAATGTCATGGTCGCAACATTTACGCAGCGCTCAGGAATTTCTTAAAATAGGCGACGAGATTGAAGCGGTTATTCTAACACTCGACAGAGAAGAAAGAAAAATGTCGCTGGGATTGAAGCAACTCAAACCAGACCCATGGACAAACATAAAAGACAGATATCAGGTTAACTCAAAACATACTGCAATCGTGCGAAATTTTACAAACTTTGGAGTGTTTGTAGAGCTTGAAGAAGGAGTTGACGGATTAATTCATATTTCCGATTTATCATGGTCGAAAAAAGTAAAGCATCCTGCAGAATTTACCAAAATAGGCGAAAAGATTGAACTGGTTGTTTTGGATATTGATGCTGAAAGCAGAAGGTTAAGTTTAGGACACAAGCAACTCGAAGAAAATCCATGGGAAGTTTTTGAAACAATCTTCACGGTTGATTCAATACATCAGGGAACAGTTTTGAGTGTAAACGAAAAAGGAGCTGTTATTGTTCTTCCCTATGGAGTAGAAGGTTTTGCTCCGACAAAACATCTGATAAAAGAAGATGGAACTCCTGCAAAAGTTGATGAAACTCTGGATTTTAAAGTAATCGAATTTTCAAAGGATGCAAAGAAGATAATCATTTCTCACACTAAAACAAGGCAGACGGAAGAAGAAACTCAGGAACAATTGAAGCAATCTGCAGAAAGAAGACCTAAAGAAAAAAGTACTAAAAGGGCGCCAAGAGTTCCAAAAGAACCTCAGGAAAAATCAACATTAGGTGACTTGGAAGTTCTTTCATCTTTGAAAACAGAAATGGAAGAAACTGAAAAGAAAGAACCAAAAAAAACAAAAAAGGAATTAAAAAAAGATGAAGGAACTGATAAACCTGAAGAAGAACAGAAAGAAAATCTTTAATACCTAATAGAGTTTATAAAATAAAAATCCTGCTTGATTATTTTAGCAGGATTTTTTATTTACTGCTTATCCACCCGGATAAGTATAAACATCAGTTTATAATAACGTGAGTTCGGAATTATAAATATTGAATTAAAATTAACATCAATTTGTTTAAGGATAGTGTCATTTTTAAGTACTTTAAGTACTTATTAATTAGTGTCTGTTCATAAAGCCGAGAGTTTGGTTCAGAATGTTCGAGTTCGAGGCTTTCGAAGTTTTAAAAATCAGGAGTTTACTGTCGTAAATGACTGGTTTTTAAAACGAGAATAACGAAGAAATCGGACATTCTGGACAAACTCTAATTATCTCAACTTAATAGTATGAGTTTTTTTTCCTATTTTAACAGTTGCAACATCATCACAATCTCCAACTCCGTAATCCAATATTCTTTCATCTTTACCATCAGGTTTTATGCTTATTTGTCCGCTTACGGGATGATGAAAATGGCAACTTAGTTCTACTCGAAGTGGTGTTATAGTTGTGGCAGTATATTTTCTTTCGGTACCTCTTGTCCCTGATGCTGTTCCTGTAATGAAGTAAACATCGTCAAATCTGGTTGCTGTTGAATCGCCTTCAATAAACTCTCTTGTTTTATCGGCAGTCCACGTGATAGTTCCTGCATTATTTTTAAGCAAAATCTGTCCGTCATCATGTACCGAAAATGTTAAATGTTGATTTGAATTATGTCCATTATTAATAACGGTTTTAGTTCCCAAAACCTGATTGCTGTCAACAAAATAATTATCAAAAGTAATAGTATGTGTGCTTCCTGAATCGTTGTAATGACCAAGATATGATACAATGATTTTTCCGCGTCTGCTGTGTCCGTCCTGACATAAACAACCAAGCGAATCGAATATTATTGTAAGCACATGAGGTGAATTGGAAGTATCGGTTGTAACGGTTACACACGTATTCAAAATGCTATATTCATTTCTCTGACTTCTGCTTAAATATGAAACAATCGCATTGTTTGCGGCAGCTTCATCTGCAATATAAAGTACATCGCCGAATGTTTTTTCTGATAGGACATTGTCATCTGCGTGTCTCGTATCAGTATCTTTCTGGTCTTTCTTGCAATTTGAAAAAAGAATCGCCAAAAATGCAAATGCGACCAAACTTTTAAATAATAGTTTTTTTGTCTTCATATTTTATAATTTTTTCTATAAATAAAAATAAATTTAATACAAAAATAAATTATTATTTATTAAAAATAACAAATCAAAGTAAATAATTTTTTGTTTTCATTTTCATTTCTATTTGTATTTTTACAATTATTAAATGATAAACTTTCTGAATGAAAAAATTTCTTGAACAAATTACAGATGAACTCATCGAAAGGCACGGAAAACAGTTTGTTGAGCTTTGCATAGTACTTCCAAATCGCAGAGCCGGTTTGTTCCTGAAAAAATATCTTTCTGAAAAACTCAGAAAAACATCATTTGTTCCCGAAATATATTCAATTGAAGATTTTATTACAAAGATTTCGGGAGTTGAAATTATTGATGACATCAGTATTCTTATAAGGTTTTACAAAATATACAAAAGCATTAATCCTGCAAATGCCGAAACCTTTAACGAATTTATCAACTGGGCACAGGTTGTACTTGCCGATTTTAATGAAATTGACATGTATCTGGTTGATGCAGCAAATTTGTTTGCATATCTGAATGAAACTAAATTAATTGAAAACTGGTCGCCCGATAAAAAAGAGCTGACGGACTTTCAGAAGAAATATCTTAGTTTCTGGAATTCATTGGGGCAGCTTTATGAGATTTTAAAACAACAACTTTTATCGGAAAACAAGGCATATGATGGATTGTCATACAGAATTGTTTCTGAAAATACCGAGGATAGAACAACAAAATACAACTGGCATAAAATAATTTTTGTCGGATTCAATGCTCTTACAAAAGCTGAAGAAAAAATAATTAAGAATTTAATCAAATCCGACAAAGCAGAAATAGTATGGGATGCCGACTCGTATTATACCGATAACGAAAATCACGAAGCAGGTTTTTTTCTCAGAAAATATAAAAAAACATTTTTAAAAAATTCGGTTTTTAAAACAAGTAATTATTTTTCAGATAATGAAAAAGAAATAGAAATAACGGGTGTTACAAAAAATGTTGGTCAGGCAAAAGCCACAAGCGAAATAATTAAAAATAAAAATTTATTTGATGAAAATACCGCAGTTGTTCTTGCCGATGAGAATTTGCTGTTTCCGGTATTAAATTCATTGCCAAGTGAAATTAAAAACTTAAATGTAACAATGGGCTATCCTTTAATTAATAGTCCTTTATACAGCTTAATCGAAAATCTTTTCATGCTTCACGAGAATGCGATAAAATTTGCATCACTCACAAATGCTAAAAGCTACAGATTTTACAATAAGGATATTGTAAGAATATTTAAACATCCGTATCTCAACTTTAACAATGATTTAAAAAATATTTACAAAAAAATATCAGATTTTATCATCGAAAAAAACAAAGTATATCTTTCATACTCCGACATATTCAATTGTCTTGATATTTTTGAAAAAACCAAATTTGAAAAAACAGCGGAAATTTTATTTTCAAAGTGGAATTCAGCCGTTGATTGCCTCAAAGCTATTGGGAAAATCATCAATTCTATAAAAGATGATTTAAATGAAAATAATATAACAACAAATGAAATATTATTTGCTTTCAGAAAAATAATATGGCAGCTCGAACCATTGACAGAAGAACCGGAAATACGTGATGACATAAATACATTTCACAATATTTTCGGGCATATTTTAAAATTTACAAAAATACCTTTTTATGGCGAACCCCTGAAAGGACTACAAATTATGGGAATGCTCGAAACAAGAAATCTTGATTTTGAAAATGTATTTATTTTATCGAGCAATGAAGGAAAACTACCGGCAGGAAAAACCGAAAATTCATTTATTCCTTTTGATATAAAATTGAAATTCGGATTGCCCACACATAGAGACAAAGATTCTATTTTTGCTTATCATTTTTTTCGTCTTTTGCAAAGAGCCAAAAACATTCATATTTTATATAACAGCGATATCGAAAATTTCGGAAAAGGCGAAAAAAGCAGGTTTATATCACAATTATTATATGAACAAAAAGAAAATCCTAAAATTAATTTAGTTCAAAAAATTCTTTTATCTGACATTCCTTTCTATAAGCAAACAGATATTGCTATCAAAAAAAATGAAAAAATAATTCAGGCATTAAAAAATATTTCCGAAAGCGGACTTTCACCATCAGCACTCAATACCTACATAAATTGCTCATTGCAATTTTATTTAAAATTTATTGCAAAACTTGAAGAACCCGAAGAAATAAAAGAAGAAATAGAATCCGATAAATTCGGTTCTGTTATCCATAAAGTTTTGAGAAAAATATATTCATCTTTTATAAATAAAATACTGGAAATCGAAGAACTAAAAAAAGTCATTCCTGAAATTGAAACTCTTGTAAAAAAAGCTATAGAAGCCGAAAATGCAGGTGAAATAAGCTATGGAAAAAACTTGCTAATAGCAAAAGTCGCCAATAAGTTTATTAAAAATTTTATTTCTTATGAAATTAATTTTATTCAAGAACTTGAGAAGAAAGGCGGTTCAGTTAAAATTTTTGATGTTGAAAAATATTTAAGTACAACTGTTGACATTAATAATCCTGATTTTAAAAATATAGTTATAAAGGGTATTATTGACAGAATTGATAGTATTGGAAATACCACCAGAATTATTGATTACAAAACCGGAAAAGTTACAAAAACCGAATTAAAACCTGCGGAATGGAGCGATATTATTACTGACAAGAAATATGAAAAAGCTTTTCAATTATTAACGTATGCTTATTTGTTCAGCAAAAGAAATTTAAATAAAAATAATATTAAAACAGGTATAATTCCACTTGGCAGTATTAGCAATGGATTTATGCCTGTTGAAATTCCCCATGAAGAAAATAATTTTAAAAGTTTTGAAGAGCAATTAATAATTTTAGCAACTCAGATTTTCGACTCCGAAATATCTTTCAAGCAAACCGAAAAAGCAGATAATTGTAAATATTGCGATTTTAAAGGTATTTGCAATAGGTAGTTTTTATAAAAACATAATTTGCTGAATTATCTTAATCCATTATTTCTCTTAGTTTTTCAACAAAAAAATCAATTTCATTTTTTGTGTTGTATTTGCTTAATGAAACACGGATTATAGGGCGGTTTGCATCGTAATTCAAAGCTTTCAAAACATGCGAGGGTTTATTTACCCCGGAAGTGCAAGCACTGCCACTCGAAACTGCAATACCTGCAATATCCAAATTATAAATAATCATCTCACTCTTTTCAGTTTTTGGGAAAGAAATATTTATTAAATTATATAGACCCCTTTCCTCACAATCTCCGTTAAAAACTATATCTTCAAAATTATTTTTTAATTGCTGAATCAAATAATCTTTCAGATTTTTTATATGCAGCATATTTTTTTCATTGTCGTTATATGCAATTTCAAGTGCTTTAACCATTCCGGCAATACCTGCAATGTTTTCCGTTCCGGCTCTCATGTTCAATTCCTGACTTCCACCTAATAGTAAAGGGTTTATCATAATTCCATTTTTAACATATAAAAAACCAGCACCTTTTGGTCCATGAAATTTATGAGCAGAACATGCAGCAAAATGAATATTAAGATTACTGAAATCAATTTTATATTTTCCGATGGTTTGTACAGTATCGGAAAAAAATAAAGCATTGTGTTTTTCGCAAATTTCTCCGGTTTCCTTTATTGACAATAAATTACCAATTTCATTATTTGCGTGCATAAGTATCACCAATGCATTTGAATTTATTTTCAATAATTCTTCAAGATTATTGGAATCAATAGTTCCTTTATTATCAAGTTTTACAAAATTTAATTTTATTTTATTTGAAAATTTTTTCAAAGTATTTAAAACGGCAGAGTGTTCTATTTCGGAAGTTATAATACTTTTAATTTTCAAACCATTAATACATCCGTTAATTGCGGTATTTACAGCTTCTGTTCCACCCGATGTGAAAAATATTTCTGAAGGAACAACATTGATTAACTCTGCAATTTTCTTCCTTGCATCTTCAACAACAACTTTTGCTTGCCTCCCAAATGAATGAATTGACGAAGGATTTCCATAAATATTATTTAAAACTTCAGTCATCACCTCCACTACCAATGGTTCGACGGATGTTGTTGCAGCGTTATCAATGTATATAAAATTCATATTTAATTTATCATAAAATAAATTAGATTTTTTTAAAGAATAACGAATATCGAATCATGAAGTTTTTCAGTTTTTATTTACTTCAACATTCGATATTCAGTGTTCGATGTTCGATATTTTTAATTATTAAATTAATTATTCAGATTAATGACTTAATATCATCAATTATTTTATTTGCCAGTTCATTTGCCTTTTCGCGATTTTTACTCTCGCTGTATATTCTAATTATTGATTCGGTATTTGACTTTCGCAGATGTACCCATTCATTTTCAAACTCAATTTTTACACCGTCAATAGTTGTTATTTTTTGATTTTTGTATTTACTTTGAATTGCCTTTAATATCTTATCTACATCAATATCCGGAGTTAATTCAATTTTATTTTTTGAAATAAAATAATCGGGATATTTATTTCTTAATGTTTTGCAGCTTATATTTTCTTTTGCCAAATGGGTTAAAAATAAAGCGATTCCCACTAATGCGTCGCGTCCGTAATGCAGCTCAGGATAAATAATTCCACCGTTACCTTCACCTCCGATAATGCTGTTGTTTTTTTTCATTGCATCAACAACATTAACTTCACCAACGGCAGAAGAAAAATATTTACATCCATGTTTTTCTGTAATTTCTTTCAATGCCATTGTTGAAGATAAGTTTGAAACAGTGCTTCCTTTTTTATTTTTCAAAATATAATCGGCAACAGCAACTAAAGTATATTCTTCACCAAACATGCTGCCGTCTTCGCAAACTATTGCCAAACGGTCAACATCGGGGTCAACAACAAAACCAAGTTCAGCATTTTTTTCTTTTACAACTTTCGAAATCTCAGATAAATGTTCCGGTAATGGTTCAGGGTTATGAGCAAATTTTCCTGTCGGTTCACAATTCAATTCAATAATTTCTTTTACTTTTAATGCTTTTAACAAAAGAGGCAAAGCAATGCCACCAGTAGAATTTATGCCATCAATAGCAATTCTGAAATTTGCTTTTTCAATTATATTTGCATCTACTAAAGGTAAAGCAAGAATTTTATCTATATGCTTTTTAATCCACGTTTCATCAGTACAGTAATTTCCCTGTTCTTTGTTGTTTTTAATTTCAAAATTTCCTTTTTCAGCAATTTCAATAATTTCCGCTCCTTCGTCAGCAGAAATAAATTCTCCTTTTTCATTTAATAATTTCAGAGCATTCCATTGCTCGGGATTATGGCTTGCAGTAATAATTATTCCGGCATTTGCTTTTAATCCGTCAACGGCAATTTCAACTGTTGGAGTAGTTGATAATCCGAGGTCAACAACATCAATATTCAATTTTCGCAAAGTATCCGATACGATTGAACTAACCATTTCACCTGAAGTTCGCGCATCTCTGCCAATAACAATTTTTGTTTTATTCGATTTATTTTTACTTTTTATCCATGTTCCAAAAGCAGCAGAAAATGCCTTGATGTCAGCCGAAGTCAAATCTTCACCAACTATATCTCCAATTGTACCGCGTATCCCCGAAATTGATTTGATAAGTGTCATGAAAATATTTTTTTAAAATAAAGTTATAATGTTTACATTTTATATGTAACAATAAGATTGCAAATGTAAATAATATTTGATAATTTTGTATTTTAAAGTTGGACCTGTAGCTTAATGGATTAGAGCATCTGGCTACGGACCAGAAGGTTGGGGGTTCGAGTCCCTCCAGGTTCACCTCACTGGACAATTCTGATTTTTCGCAGAATTGTCCTTTTTTATTTCTTCCGAAAGGTTCATTTGCGTAGCACATCAGCTTGACTACCTCGTTGATTCTAGTGGTTCGATATCGGTTTTCTGAAAACACCAACTTTTCCGGGTATATCGAACCGATAATGCGCTGTTTCACGTCTAATGGGGATTCTGCATAATGATACGGTAGATTTTCTAAAAACGAAAAACTGAACACTAATTGCTCATATACTTCATTTTTCATGTAGGTGGCTTCTTGCTTTTTTACTGCAAGTTCTCTTAGTTGTGTTTCATATCTTTGTTTTGCTGTATTGTAATCATTGCTGGTTATTTGGTTGTCCGCAAGTTTATCCTGAATGTTATTGATTCTTTCATTTATCTTTTTGATTTCTCCTTCTATTTTATTTGCATTTTCTTTTCCTTTGCCTTCTGTTTTTTCTAAAAGATTTTTAAGTATTTCTTTATACAAATGCTTCACATCTTCTTTTATTGTTATTTCTTTTAGCATTTCTTCAAATTTATCATTTGCTTCTGTTGCTTTTACTCTTTCTTCACATCCGGGATAGCAGTGATAATAAAAGTATCTGTTATGTCGTCCTTTTGATGAGCTTCCTGTTAATGTTTTTCCGCATCTGGGGCATTTCAGAAATCCTCTTAATGGCAATTCGGGTTTTGGAGAATGTATTTTTGCGTAATTGTTTTTTATCATTCTTCCATCTAAAATATCCTGAACTTTATAAAATGTTTCTTCAGTTATCAATGGCTCATGAATTCCTTTTACTAACTCTTCGCTTTCGTTTTTTGTGGCTTTCATTTTAATTTTGCCGTAATAGACAGGATTTCTTAAAAAAATCGAAAAGTTATTTTTACTGCAATTAAATCCATCTTCCTGAAGTTTTTTTCTTATTTGTTGTTGTGAGTATTCTCCTGCGGCAATCGAATTGAATGCTTCTTTTACAAATTCCGCATCTTTATTCGGAACTATTATAGGTTTATTGTTTTCGTCTCTTTTATTTTCGTATCCCATTGGTGCTTTTACAATCCATCTACCTTCTCTCATGGCTCTTCTCATTCCGACACTCACATTCAATGCTCTGCGGTCATTTTCAACTTCGGGTGATGCAAGATAAAATGCAAGCATTAGTTTATTTTCGGGTGTATTCAAATCTAATGGTTGTTCAACTGCCTGTGCTTCGACATTATAATTTTTAAGTATTCTAAGCATTTCGTATGATTCGGTTGCGTTTCTTAAAAACCTGTCCCATTTTATAAATAATAACAAATCAATTTTGTTTTTATTTTCTTTTATGTATGTTAAAAGTTTTTTGAATTCAGGTCGTTCAAAACTTTTTGCGGAATGGTCATCCTGAAAATGCGCTGCAACTTCTATCTGATGAATATTGCAATATCCTTTCAGCTTTTCAATCTGGTCGGATAAGCTGTATCCCCTGATTGCCTGTTCATCAGTTGATACTCTTGTGTATAATATCGCTCTTTTATTCATTTGCTTTTTTTTGTTTTATCTTATTCAATTGTTCTTTAATGTACTCAATATTTGTGCCGGCTAGTTTATATAAAAAGTTTATAATTGCTTGCAGTTGTTCGTCTGTAAACTCCTTTGCTGTTTTTTCGAGTATTTTCCTGCATTGATTCAACGACAACATTTGTGTAAAACTTTATAAATTTATTTATCGAAAATGGACTCTCTTTATTTTTCATATATGTCGTGTTTGGGCTTATTTTACTGATTATTTAAGAACCAAATATGACATATTATTTTGGTATTATTAAGTTATCTTGTAAGTATTTTCAATATTTTCATTGCTTTTCAAATTATTGTTTTTTCTTTGTAATTCATATTTCAAAGATAAAGCAGTTGAAAAGTGAAGTGTTCGGTTAATGTTGCTTATTGTAGCTTTTTGTGAAACATAATCACAAAATGTTAAACATTATCGGTATTTGTTTTTATTTGTAGTTTTGGTAGCTATGCGGTAAGAATGCGGTAATCATGTGGTAAGAATGGGGTAGCAATGTGTGTATCGTCCTGATTTTCCTTGTCTACAAGTTTTTTATTAGTTCAAATACATATTCCGAAAATCTCTCAACAAATAATTCTATTAATTGAAGGTTTATTTTAATTCCTCTTTCAGTATTTATTAGCCCTGATAGCATTAATACTCCTGAGTCCGTGAATGCGTACCTTGCATGATTGAATTTCTTTTTCTCATTTACATTTAATTCAAACATAAAATCATTTGGAAATCGTTTTTTATTTGATTTTACCAGCGTATAAAGCTTTTGAAAGTTAATCTCGAATAGTTTAATGATATCAGAATCAAGAATAACAAGCTGATTGCGAAGTTTAACTTGATGTTCTTCTAAAAATGAATCTAATGCTATTAGTGCTGTGTTATCGCTTTTCATTTTATTTCTTTTTGCAGAATTATGAATTTGGCAAAGAAATCGGTGGATAATTCGGTAGATTTTAATGGCAATGCAACACGAATGCTACAGCAATTTATAGCAATTCTATTAAGAAAATAAATATTCTAAAACAATTTGCAACCAATCCAAAAGGTATCCAAAAGGAATCCAACAGCATTTTTAACTTTCTTTCAGATTTGGAAAATAAATCGGTAGATTTTTTGGTAGATAATTCGGTAGATTTTAACCAAAATACATGTAGAAGTAATGTGATTTTAAATTGCAGGCAGTTTTTTAGAGAGTATAAACTAGATTATGTAAACACTGTATTTCTTTTTTTATTTCTTAAGGTAATTATCAATTACTTCTGATTTTATTTTTCCGAGTGGTGTTCCTTTGTGTCCGTTAATATTCTTATTAAAGCATTCTTTTATGAATTGTTCTTTTTGCTCTTTTGTCCGGTTGTCATAGTCATTTGGTATTTGGAAATAAATTCCGGTTTCGGTTTTATTTTGATTTCCGAACAGTATATTCCAGTATCCCGGTTCGGGTAACATTTTTTGTAGTGTTTCTGATTTATATGGGATTAAGAGTTTTATTATTTCTTCCTGTTCGGTGTCTGATATTTTACTGAACCATTCTCCATAAGTTTCGCTTTCCCACTGGTACTTTTTATACTTCTTTGATTTTGCAAATCTTTTTAATCCTGTGTAAAATTCTTTTACAAATTCAAATGGGTTTATAATTCTTTTTATCTGTATTGCATCTCTCGCTGGTTTTTCTATTATGGTAATTTCGTACTCGCCTTTTTCTGTAATTCTTACATTGAGTAATTTTATTTTGTTTTCTTTTTCTAATCTGAATGTGGCTTGTCCTGCTCCTTTGCATATGGTTTCAAGCCATTTTATTAGTTCGGGTATTGGGTCATATTCTTCATTGAAAATAATCTCTGTTTTTTTGTTTCCTACTT
This sequence comes from Bacteroidales bacterium, assembly GCA_041671145.1. Classification (NCBI taxonomy): domain Bacteria; kingdom Pseudomonadati; phylum Bacteroidota; class Bacteroidia; order Bacteroidales; species Bacteroidales bacterium. The sequence continues at coordinate 14,529 of JBAZBZ010000038.1, forward strand.
TTAATGTCAGTGTGATTAATCCAAATTCGCAATCTTTATAGTCAACTTTGACTTTCTGAATACCATTGCTGATGCGTGTTTTCTTCATGTTTTTAAGTTTTAAGTTTGATGTCTAAGTACAGCAATGCATTCAACATATCAAAGCTAAGCGGGCTTTATTTTGGCTCTGGGCAAGGGTTTAGAAAGTATTGTGTTTTATAAAAAACAAAAACCCACTTTGCTATGTGGGTTGTTTTTTTTCTTTTTGCTTTCTGCCTTAAGCTTTCTGCTTCTTCTCAATGAAATATTCTTCTGCAACTTTAACCGCTTTCTTCCCGTTTTCAAAGTAAACAAGCAGATTAGTCAGCACTTCTTCTCTTTGTTTTATTGCTTCTTTCTTTCCGGCAATTGTGTCGGCGATTTCTTCTGCCCATTTATAAAACTTTCCGAAGGACTGGCTTCTTACCTGTTTTGTTTCTACGTGTTTTGGTGTGGCTTTTTCTTTGCCTGTTTCTTTGGCTTTGGTTATTGCCGATTCAACTTCTTTTGCGGCTTTTTCGGCATCGCCTTTTACTGCTTGCATGATTTGCACCACTGCGTTGGCACTTATTTTTCCTTCTTTAACATGATGTTGTACTTTCATTGTTGTTCGGTTCAGAAGAGTTAGGTTTTCTATATAACCCCTTGCTTTTCCAGTCTTCTTCACGATGTCGGTTACTTTCCATCCGAAGTTTATTAATCTGCGAATTACTTCGGATTGCTCCAACATGGTTAATGGCTTTCCATCGTTGTAAATCATATATTCCAGTGTGCGTTCTTCTTCATTTTGCGGTTTCTTTTCAAGTATGATTGGCACTCTTTCGATTTTCTTTCCTTTTTCCAATGCGAGTTTTACTGCCCTCATCCGGCGATATCCATCTTTCAAAATTATTTTTCCTTCTTTTTCATATCCTTTTAATGGGTTACGGATGCCGTTTTCTACTATGGAAAGCATCAGTTCTTCTATCTCTCCATATTCGATTCGGGGGTTTTTCTTTTCATCTACTGTTATTGATGATGGTGGCACCATTAAATAGGTTTCCTTCTGAAAGTTTGCCGTTGCCGACTTTGTTTCGGTTTTTTTTGCTTGTGGTTTCATGGTTTATGTTTTTAGTTAATACTATGTATTTATTTAAAATACGCTCTATTTTGGCGTTTCCAAACATACACGTCATACACTGTGCCACGAACGGCTGGTTTCGGAAGTATTATTGGTTATTTTGAGGAATACAGGGGGATTCGGATATATTGTCAGAGAATGTCCGATAAATTAGTTTTTTATTTGACATTTTAATACGACAAAAGGTTATTAAGAAATAAAACATCAAAGAATACTTCATGAAAAGCATAAATTAAACATAATCCCAACTTTTTAAATTATAAATCAGTTTTCTAAAAAATGAATCTTTTATCTATTATATAGATTTATTTTTTTAATCGGTTTAATAATGAGGGCATGGTATCACCTAATAAAAACCCCCATGGTTTTAAGGGTTCAATATGGTCGAAAAGTAGTTTTACAATAGCAAGAAGAGGTATTGAAAGAAACATTCCTGATATTCCCCATAAAGCATTTCCCACAATAACTACTATTATCGAGAAAAGTGCATTAATTTTTACTTTTGAAGAAACTATTATAGGAACGATATAATTATTATCTATAAGTTGAATGAAATAATATAGTATCAAAACATACAACGCATACCATCCTGTAGATTTTGTTGCCAAAGCAACCATCATTGGCAATGCTACTCCCACAATTCCTCCGACATAGGGAATAACATTAAGCAATGCACCAATAATACCAAGAATTACAGCGTATTCTATTCCAAGAATTAAAAGAGCAGTAGAATTTAGTATTGCTACCATAAACGCTTCTATAACCAATCCTATAAGATATCTTTGAATAACTGTTTTAATTTGTTTAACTATTTCACTAACCTCTTTTTGATTGCTTGAGCTAAATACCCTGTGGATAAACTCAATTAAGAGTGGATGATAAAATAATATTATAAAAACATAAACGGGAACTAATAACAATACAATTATTCCGGAACCAACACTGATGAGTGTTTTTCCAATTACAGCGTTGCTTATATGAAGAACCTCACCTTTGGTTTTAGTAATCCACTCATGAATAATTTGCGGGTTTATTTCAAAATAATTGGTAGCACTTGTTATGGTTTGATTTAGCACGACTGTGAATTTGTCTACTAATATAGGCCACGATTCAGTAAATCTGATTGCCTGCGAAAATAAAATGGCACAAAACGAAGCAATCACAATAAAAGTAAGAAATAAAGTAATTACAATAGCTACTACCCTATTTATTTTAAACCGCACAAAAAAAATTACAACCGGATGAAGCACGATGGCAATAATTATTGCGAAAACGATAGGAATAATAATTCCCTTAGCGATGTACAGCATCGTTAACAAAGCAAATAAACCAATGAGAAAAATGGTTGCTTTTGCGCAAAAAGGTAATTTTATTTTTTTTTCAATCACTGCTTTTCAGATTTCATTTCTTTTTTACGAAAAATATTTTGAAAGATAAAATGACCGAATGATTTAATAGTATCAGGGTGTTGAACAACAACATTTGTAACGCCAAACTGCAAAACAGAGCCGATAAGTTTTTTAAATATATTTTTTGATGTACCTACAACTATTTTTTTTGCGATATAACCTGAAGTTAAACCTATGGAAGTGCCTAAAATATTATCAACTAAATATGGCGATGAAGCTATATCTTTCAGCGTGCTCTTGAGAATATTGACTGGCTTCAAACTCTCGTAAGTAAGGTGGAATTGTTCTTTCAGTAGCTTCTCATTAGCTGCTTGTTCAACTTCTAATAATTGAATTGCATTTTTAAGTTCGGTAGTGGTAGTTATATTTTGCATGTGATTTTATTTTAACAACTGTTTAATGATATAATTGCAGATAAGTTTTTTTAGCCGTTTATGCATAAAGAAATGTAAAACAATCCCTATAATGCCATAAAAAACAGCTATTACAAAGAATCCGTAATAGGTTTTGTCAAGAATTTCGCCGAGCCAAAAAGCTAATCCTAAATTAAAAAAAACCATGAATGACGCAATTAATACAAAGACAACAGAATGAGGTATAAATGACGAAACAACATCCGATGTTTTATCCGCAGCTTTGAGTTTTACTAACTCATAGCTCGTTTTGACATATTCGGTGGTTCTTTCCAGCAGTGATTCAATTGACTTTGCATTGTCTTCCATAACTTCGATTTTGATAATGTTATATAAACACCACGGCATTTATTTTTCTGCCGGTTGTAATACCGCTTGCAATTGATTAATTTACTTTAAAAGCATTTCAACCTTCAACCATTGGCGGTTTTCACGTCCTTTTCAGCATCTTCTGATTTTACCTGTGCCTGTTCAGCAAAGTCAGAAACTTCTTCTTTTACCTTTTCAAATTTTTCGGAAATGCTGTCGAGAAATTCATTGAATTTTTCTTTTAAGGAATCTGCATAGTCCTCTCCCTTTTTAGATATTTTTTTTCGGGTATCCGAACCTTTTTCGGGAGCAAATAAAACTCCTAATAATGCACCGGCGGCAACGCCAGCCAGTACGCCTAATAATACTTTTCCTGAGTTCATAATTTTTATTTTTTAAATTGTTTATAATAAAATAATAAGCAGTAATAAAATAATAATTAATGCACCTACTGAAATATATATTCCACCGGTAGGTCCTCTGAGCTGATTGCTTATTGAAATTACTTCATTTCGTAAATTCTTTTTATCAGATAATTTCAGATTTGACTTATCCATCGCGTTGATTTCATTTAACCTTTTCAGTAATACTTTAGATTCTGCGGGTTTTGAAACAACTATAGAGGAAGCAGCAGCAGTAGTTGCAGCGTTTGATTGAAACGGGTAAAATGTTAATGACAAACATGCTGCCATTAAACAGAAAGCGATTTTTTTCATTTGTTTAAGTTTTATAATTATTTAATTTAAATTGGTTTCTTTCCCTGAATAATTCTAAGTATTACTGCAATAGCTGCTATAATTAGAAGAATGTGTATGATGCCTCCGGCACTGTAGCCAATAAATCCAATTACCCAAAAGATGATTAAAATTAGAGCTATGGCATAAAGTAAATTTCCCATGATTTTTGTTTTTTATATTTTTTTTAATTCAATTATTAATTTGCAACCAGGCGAAGTTCATTCTTATTGGTTCCTTCCATATAATAATACCAAAACGAATTTTTTTCTAATTTCTGAATGAATAATGTGCGGGATGACTGACTGTCGTCTCCTCTCATTTTTATTTCCTTGTTTTTGTTTTGAAATGACCATGCACCAGCTCCGCCTTCTTTCCCCCATGAATAAGAATATACTCCGCTTTTCGAAAATGTTTCGGTATAGCATGATACTAAATAGGTATAATCATCACCATTAATTTTATAACTCTCCACTTTCCAAGTATTAGATATGCATTCTGTTTTTGATTTTAAACTAATGTCGGAACATTCTTTATAACCTTGAATTGCAGGAATAATAATTATCCCAAGCAGTATAAGCAATATTGATATTTTAAATTTTGATTCCATTTTTTTATGTAATAAAATTAATTGTGTTTTCTTTGTCTTAAATGTATGTCCGTTAATTATAAAACCTGTATCCTATAGTTGCTTGGTACCAAACATTTTTGTAACGTGGATTTGTAGATGTTCCATCTCCGTTGTTATTCTGAACATCCCATCCAACTCTTGCACCAAGTACAATATGTGTTAGATTAATATCAACACCACCCGTAAAACACAAAATGTTTTTACGAACATTACTATTTTTAAATTCTTGCTCTTGTTCTGAATTAATAGTTGAGCTCGAAAATACATCACTTTGCTTTGTCATGTATGAAAATTGAGGTCCTGCCAGCAAAGTCAAAAAACTACTTGGTTTTAATGCAAAAAATAGAGGTATATCAATATAATTAGTGGTACGTGTAAATTTATAGGTGTAGCCAAGAATACTACCTGTTGCCTGAAATCCTTTTTGAGAAAATAATATTTCAGGTTGAATACCCATAAATTTTCCAATAGGGATTGATATAAAAGCACCTCCGGCAAAACCAAATTTTGCATCTGCATGAAATTCTTCGCCTTTTGTATCATATACATTTGAGTAATTCGCACCTGCTTTTAATCCAAACATAAGCTTATCGCGAACGTCTTTGTTTTCCTGTGCTTTGTTAATGTTAGCCATTAAGATAATTGCTAACGTTGTTAAAATTATTTTTTTCATGATTTTTTTATTTATTAAAGTTTAGTATGTAATATTTTTTTGCTCTATGTTATTTAGCGATTGCCCATAAAGTCAAGAGTTTTGTTCAGAATGTTCGAGTTCGAGGCTTTCGACGTTTTAAAAATCGGGAGTTTACTATTGTAAATAACTGGTTTTTAAAACAAGAGTAACGAAGAACTCGAACATTATGGACAAACTCTATTTAACTTTTTTTAGTTGTTAAATCTTTAATTGCTTTACCCAAAGCATCCATATCGCGATTAAATCCGTCTGCGAATTTTTCCCAACTTGCTTTTCCTGAATCTTTAAAATTATCCAGTTTCAATTTCATGTCGCTGTTCTTTTGTTCTAACTTAGCCACTTTCTTTGCGTATTCGGCTTTGTCTGATTTTTTTTCTTTTGCTACTCTTGCTTTGAATTCAGCAATGTTTTTATTGTTAGCAATGATTTTTTCTTCCGATTCTTTTTTGAATTTCTGATATTCCGCAACAGAATCTTTTTGAGCTTCCTTTAAATCTTTCTTTGCATCAACTACTTCTTTTTTTGCATCCTGCAAATTTTCTCTTGCCTTTTCGGATTTTTTATCTGGTTCTTGTCCGAATGAAGTTGAAATTGTTCCCGTCATTAATGCTAATACAGCAAATGTTAAAATTGTTTTTTTCATGATTTATGTTTTTTTAAGATTAGTACTATTGTTTGTTTATTTATGATTTTTAATTTCAATGCTATTTTTCTTTTTTAATTAAAGAACCCTTTAAATGATTTACCGAGTTCATCCATGTCGTGATTAAATCCCACCGCAAACTTTTCCCATTTCTCTTTTCCTTCTTCTTTATAATCATCCAGCTTCTTTTTCATATCACTATTTTTTTGTTCCAACTTAGCCAATTTCTTTTCATATTCGGCTTTGTCTTTCTTCTTTTCTTTTGCTATTCTTGCTTTGAATTCAGCAATGCTTTTTTCATTAGTGGCGATTTTTTCTTCCGATTCTTTTTTGAATTGTTGAATAGAATCTTTTCTTGCTTCATATAGTTCTTGTTTTGCATCCGCTACATTTGCCTTTGCATCTTGTACGTTTTCCTTAGCATTTTCTACTTTTTCAGCCGACGATTTGCAATTGGTTAACATTGTTCCTGCCATAAAAGTTGATATTGCAAGAATAAAAATTGTTTTTTTCATTTTTAGTTTAGGTTAATTGTTATTTAAAAATATAAAGTGATTTAAAAGTACCGTTTAACAAATGTTTTGCTAAACGGTGCTTTTAATACAGAAAATTAAAGTCCGGCAATAATTTTTTGTAATTCTTCTTTAGTTTTACCAAGCTTTTTTTGAAGTCGTCCATACATTTCGTCTTTTTTGCCTTCGGCAAACTTAAGGTCATTGTCTGTTAATGCTGCAAATTTTTGTTTGAGCTTACCTTTTTGTTCATTCCAGTTTCCTTTTATTTCAGTTGTGTTCATTTTTTTAATTTTTAAGTTGTGAATTAATTTTCACATGACAAAGGTGGGCACATTGATTCGGGAAAGTGTTACAAAATTTCAGGAAAGAGTTACATCATTCACACATTTTCTGGTGGTTTGCGTTTCCTGTTCTCTAGACACCGGAATCAGGAAAGATAGAAGTATATATATGTTAAATCAATTATGTTTTCTCGTTGGTACTACAAAAAGCGGTATAGCAGTGTTATGTAAAACTTTTTCCGTAACACTTCCCATGACTATATTTTCCAGCCATTTCCGGCTGTGAGAGCCCATAACAATAATATCTGCCCGCATTCTTTGTGCTGTCTTTAATATGGATTCAGCACAATCACCTTCTTCTACTAAAGTTTGAATGGTTTTATCACCAAGGTGGAGTTTTGATTTATCAAGAAAATGCTGAGTTGCTTTTTTCAATTCATCAATACTATCTAATTGTAGTGGGTTTATATCCGTAAATTCACCAAACCCCATTATCGTAACATGTCCCGGAGAAGAATAATTCACCGGATTTAAAATTACATGAAGTAATGTCACTTCGGCTTCCATAGCTTTAGCTAATGAAAATCCTACTTCTGCTACTTTTTGTGCAGTTGGATCATAATCCAGCGCAATCAATACTTTTTTCATAATTATTTGTTTTTATATTATTGTATATTTTAAAGGGGAAAAAGCTTATAAATCTGCAATTATTTCCCGCATCTCTTTTTTTGTTTTGTGAAGTTTATATTCTGCCATTCTTAACATATCCTGTTCCTTGCCTTCCTGATAATGCAAATCAGCATCCGTTAATTTTGGATATCTTTGTTTGAGTTTTCTTTGAAGTTTATTCCAGTATTCTTTTATATCTGTTGTATTCATTTTTTTTGATTTTAAGTTGAAATAAATTTATATAGAACAAAGGTTGGTCATTTAATTCCGGAGAGCGTTACATAATTTGAGAAAAGAGTTACATCTTTCACACATTTATCTGTAATGGTTGTAGCACCTTTCAAATAAAATCATATAAACTAAACTCACGACTTATAAGCTGGTGACTTTTCACGATTGAAAATCTCTATAATGCACTGTTTCACTCTGTAAAATGCTTCCTGGTCTTTTTTTAGCAAATAGTAACAATCATATTGCTTAATCGCTTCTAAAATGACACTGAGTTTTTCCTGAGAGCTTAATAAAATGATATTTGTTTGCGGTTTCACGACTTTTATTTGTTTGATTGTTTCAAGCCCGTTATATGCATCTTTATATTTGGAATTCAGAAAATAATCCATGATAACAATGTTTGGACTACGGTGCATTTCCATTAAACACATTTCTCCAATACGGAAAGTTTTTATTTCTTTTATGTCGGGGAAACAAGTTATTAAAAATTCCTGCAATGATTTTGCATACACTTCATTGTCTTCCACAATAAAAATAATTTTTTTGTCCTGACTTTTTCTTTTGAAAAATTTCATAAATAAATTCATTTTTTTAGTGTTAAACATAATTGTGTTTTTCTATTTCTAAAATTGCCTTATTGCATATTAAATTAAGTGTCTGGTTCAGTTCTTTTATTTTTTCAATATCTGCTGCCGTTGTTCCCAACTCTTCCATCTCCTGTAAAACAGGTGCAAGGATAGAAATACCCATTATGGAAACAGACGACTTCATGGAATGAGCAAAGCTCTTTATTATCGCATAATCTGTTTTTGTTATAGCATCATTAATACAATGAAGTTCTTCGGGAAGTTGCTTGAGGAAAGCATTTGTTATTTCTTTTATCAAATGTTTTTTTCCATTCATTATTTCATTAAGATACCTGAAGTCGCATACATTTTCGAGTTCTGTACTATTCATTTTGCTTGTTTTTTTTATTCTTATAAAAATTATACCGATAGGATATCTGTAACAATCTTCCGAACTTTTGTTGTCCTAAAACAGATGTCATATCGGCATTATTAAATTGAATTTCGGACTAAACTATAAATCCAATTGATATTAATGAATCGCAAGACCAATAGTTGAAACACCGCTTGATAGGTCAAGGAATAATCCAAGACTATTATTTAAGTGATATTCTGTTCCTATATGTATATCAAGAAACAAAGGGTTTGCATTATGATAATAATTTCTATCACCATAATAGCCATTGTCCCATCTTGAGCTTACTATTGCAAATCCTAAAGAACCCGCCAGATAAAAATCCCATTTGGAATTAGCGTTGAGTAATTTATCAAAATAATATGTGCCTTTGGCGCCTATCGGGATAACTGTTTCGTGATAGTAATAATATTTGTATGGATAATTATCGTGATTATTTCCCCAATAATATCTGTTGCTGTATGAATAAAAATTAATAAAAGGAGCTAGTGTAAAATTATTTGCCACACCAAATTCATAGTCGGCATGAAAAACAGGTAATGAATGCCCAATGTATCCGTAATATCCTGAATATCCTCCAATGCCTAAACCTAAGTTTAAGGTGTTTCCAAATTTTTCAGTAGAAGTTGCTTCCTGGGCAGATATATTGAAACTCAATACCGAAAGGAAGAACAGCGAAATTATGATTAATTTTTTCATGATTTATTTTGTTTTTAAGTTGTGTCCCGAATTATTCGGAATTCACAGTACAAAGGTGAGCACCTTTAAACAGATAAGTGTTACACAATAAAAAAGAAGAGTTATATCATTCACACATTTGAAAAAGAAATTTAAAAATGTGTTGATTTGAAGATTTTAAAATTATCACTCAATTAAAAAAAATTGTATTTTTCAAATTTTCAAATTGCCTTAAAGCACTTTGTTGTTTTTCTCGCGTTCTTTTTCAAACTTTTTTCTCGGGGTTGCAGTGTTTAATTCATTCATTTGCTGATATGCCTTTATTAATGTCTCCGGAAGTTCGCCTTTGTAAACTATTTTGTAAAACGAAAAGCCGTTGTATGGGATGTTGTTTTCACCGGTATAAATTTTCACACGGTTTTCCACTGCATTTTTCTTAAAGTGTAACATAAAAGCATCTTCTCTTTCTTTATTTAATTGTTTGAACTTGTCGTTGATGACGTCTGAACCGATATATCTGTAACATTTCGCTTGTATAGTAAACAGCACGACATTGCCAAATTTTTTGTTTAAATACTTAACAAACAAAGAATCCTTTACCGACATTTTATCAACCTTTAGAGAATCATTTTTACTGAGAAACCGGGCATTTTCATCTTTAGATAATAAAAAATATTTCTTCTTGGCTTCAAAAAACAGGATATATTCCTTTTCTTTTTCGGTATAAACCATAGGATAAACATATATAAACGCTTCAGTGTTATTTATCAGAAAATCCACCATTTTATTTACAAACCTTTCCTGATTGGGTAATAGTGAATTCTGCTGCATTTCCCATTTCAACGTGAGTGATTTCTCAATTTTATTTTCTGTATTTTTTACATGTATTCTGTAGGGAATTGTGATGGGCTTGACAAAAATATTTTCAAGCATGTCAAAGATTGCATCGCACAAGTGAAATTTAGGATTCTTTAAATTGCCGGTTATCGGAATTTCGTAATCAATAACATTGCCGGTTTCACGAATGAAGAACATTATCAAAGGCGATGGAATCCATTTTGTATCTTTGTTTTTTTGGCGAACGGCTACACGCGGGTCAATTACCAGCAGATTATTATTGCTTTTTATAATTCCACTTCTCACTTTCCATTTGCCATTGAGTTCTATAGTTCCCCTGTCTAAAGGGAAAGAAGTATAAGTAATAAGATAAGGATTAAACATAGAAGCAGACAATTTTTGAAGATGATATTGCATATCAAAATTTGTGCTGTCTTTGGGATCAATGCTCAGAATTACTGATATATTGCCATAAGGATGAATGCCTGATTTAAAAGAAACCTCCACACGTTTACGGTTTTTATTAATAGAATCAGCAAAAATGTAGAGAGGATTTGCTTCTATTGAAAATTTTTCGGCAATAGAATAGTCATTGAATTTTAAAACACCGTTGTAAATCGCCAGTTTATTAATCTTATAATCACTCTTAAAAAAATTTCTTGCAAGCAGTTTTACGTAATCGGCAATTTCAAGAATCAGGTTGAAAGCGACAGGGTCTGCTCTGGCTGCTGAAATGTTGTCTCCGTGTTTTCCAAACATCCTTTGCAGGTTATCTAAATAATCATAACGCTCATATTTTAAAAAAGGATGAATAAGAAATAATGAATCAAAAAGATATTTATGGTTCTTCGGACTCAATGCATCAATTTTTAACAACAATTTGTCAAAGGACGCATAATCATCATTAAGATTTTTCCCAAAATGAAAATTATTCAATACCAACAGTCCTTTGGCATTTATATTTTCCTGATCGTTTAAATTTCCTGTTGCTTTTATGTCTGCATCAAGCTTGGCACTAAAGTTTCCGTAGTTTACTAAATCTTTGAGGTATTGTTCTATAAATTTTAAATCGAATTTATCCACGATAGCTGCAAGGCGATAATCGAGGTTCTTAAAATTGATTGTAAAATTGCCTTTTGCACTGCCGCTTCCGGTTCCTGAAAGGAAAGAATATTTTACCCAAATTGTATCTGCATTCCATCGCTTGCCCGTACTTTCTAAATTTACTTCTTTGATAAAATAATTTACCGGAATTACTTTTTCACGGTAATAGAACTCTCCGTTTTTTATTTTTATATTTAGAATGTTAAAATGAACCGGTGATGAAGTTGTATCAGATTTTTCGGGAGTAAATTTTTTTATCAAATCATTAAAATTAAAATCTTTATTGTTTTGAATAATTATTCCCTTTGGTCGGGTTAATGTGATTTCTGTTATTTCATAGGTTTTCGATAACATTTTAAGCATGGCGAAATTTGCACTTACCCCTTTTGCTGAAAAGAAAACGCTGTCGCTTTCAATTAAAGCAGGTAAACTTTTTGATTCGTAAATTTTAAGGTTGCTGAAATAAATGTAACCGGCAAACGGATTTACAAAAGCCCAGTCCATTGTAATTTGCCTTCCTGTGTATTTTTCATCATACCTTTCAACCAGATATTTTGTGATGATTGAAATAAATAAAATAACAACCATTACAGTAATGATGATGGAACTGATTACAATAATTAATATTTTTTTTAATTTGGTATTTGCAATTTTCATTCTTCAATTACCTTATAATTTTATTTTTTTATTTGAACTGAATATGCGTTTGGAATTATTTTTTGCCCGTGAGTGTGTGCATATACTTTGGTGAATTCGGCGCCGAAATAGAGTATGATGGCTGAATAATAAACCCAGACAAGAATTAAAATGATGGAGCCGGCAGCACCATAAACTGATGCAATGTTATAACTTCCAAGATAAAAACCGATGGCGAATTTGCCAATCATAAAAAGAAAGGCTGTAAAGGATGCTCCGATGATGCAATCGCGGAAAGCTATTTTCCCATCCGGCAGTGTTTTAAATATTATGATAAATAAAAGCGTTATGATAACGAAAACGATGAGTACATTGACAAAGTAAAATAAATAAATAGCATCCTGCGGAAAGTTTATTGCCAAACGTTTGTTGAGAATTTCAATTAAAGAATTTACGATTAAACCAACCAATAATAAAAACCCTACAGAACCAATCATGGAAAATGACATAAGACGGTTGTACATAAATTTTATTAAACCTCGTTTGGGTTTTGCTTTAATACCCCATATATAATTTATGGAGCCCTGAATTTCGCCAAACACGCCTGATGCCCCGATTAATAAAATGATAACACCTGCTATAGTAGCAAATATATTACTGTTTGAAAGCTCTACGTTTTTTATTGTTTCCTGTATTTGCAATGCGGCATCATTACCCACTAGTCCGTTAATCTGCCCGAAAATTTCACCTTTTACAGCATCAGCGCCGAAAAATATTCCACTCAGGGATATGATGATGATAAGCAATGGGGGTAAAGAAAAAATAGTGTAATAGGACAACGCTGCACTTAATTTAAGAGAATTGTCGTCTATGAATTCCTTGAAGGTTTCTTTGAGGAGATAACCTGTTTTTTTTACGGTGTTTTTTATTTGCATCTTACTATTCAGTTTAAAACTAAAGTCATAAAGCATAAAGAAGTTTTTTTAGTTTTTGGCTTTCAGCTATTGGTTTTTCTGCTTTTCTTCTTCAGCATCATCCTTCTTTTTTTCAGCTGCTTTTTCTTTCCTTTTAAAATAACCTTTGAAAAGGAAATTTTCCTTGGCTGCATTCATGTTTTCATTTAGCCCTTTGCTGCTTCTTTTAAGGTTCACCATGGTCTGATTAAGATTTTCCGCAAAGGCTGAGTCCTGAATTAATTGGCCAAGCATTCCGTTTCCTTTGTTTATTTTAACCATAATCTCTGCAAGTTGTTGCGAAATAATTTCGGCATTACCTGCTGTTACCAGCAAACTTGCCATAATGGCATCTGTTTCAACCGGCTCTTTTGATGCAATTTGTTGTCCGGCTTTTGCTAATGGAGCATCATAGCTTCCCTGCGTAATAATTAAAAGCCGGTCGCCAATAAGTCCTTCCGAACCTATTGCCACTTCACAGTCCGATTTAATAAACTGCCTGACATTTTTTTTAATCAGCATATCTACCATTACAGTAGAATCGTTTATAATGCGGATGTTGTCAACAGTACCTACATTGATTCCCGAGAAACGAATATTATTTCCAACCTGTAATCCGCTTACATTATAAAAAGTTGTAGTAAGTTTAAAAACAGGGTTAAATAAATTTTTCTGCTTTCCTATTAAGAAAATTGCAATTACGAAAAGTACCAATCCTCCTGCAATAAACAGTCCTAGCCGTACTTTGAATTTTGGTGTGTGCGTATCCATATTTTTAGTTTTCAGTTGTTGTGAAATTCTTTATTTAAAAAATGATTTGATTAATGTGTCGTTTGAATTTTCAAATTTTTCAATATTTCCTTCCTGATAAACTTCGCCGTCATGCAACATGATAATTCGGTCTGCATTAGTGCGTGCACATTCAATATCATGCGTGATGATGATGGAAGAAGTTTTATATTTTTTTTGAACATCATTTATGAGTATACTTATTTCATTGGAAGTAACAGGGTCAAGTCCTGTTGTTGGTTCATCATAAAGCATTATCATAGGGTCCACAACAATGGTGCGTGCCAAACTTATTCGTTTTCGCATGCCGCCGGAGAGTTGTGAAGGCATTTTATCCAATGCATCAGCCAAGCCTACATTTTCCAAAACCTCATTTACTTTTTCTTCAATTTCTTTTTCGGTAAGATTCTTTTTTATTCTTCGCAACGGAAATTCCAGATTTTGTTTTACAGTCATGGAATCATATAATGCACCACTCTGAAAAAGAAAACCAATTTTCTTTCTGAATTCACCCAGTTCTTTTCTGTTTAATGCAGTAACATCTTTTTCAAACACATTTATTATTCCGCTATCAGAATTTAATAAACCAACAATACATTTTATTAAAACAGATTTACCACTACCTGACTTTCCAAGCACAACCAGGTTTTCGCCATTAAAAAGATTTAAAGAAATATTTTTTAATACCTCTTGTTTCCCAAATGATTTCTTGAGATTATTTATTTCAATAACGGGTTCATTGCTTATCGTTTTAGATAAAGTATTATTTATAGTATTTGTTTGGGTTGTGTTCATAATATCATCATATCTGTGATTTGTACTGCAATCATATCTACAATTATAACAAGGAGCGAGGCTAACACAACAGCAGAATTTGCTGCAATACCCACACTTTCTGTTCCGCGCCCTGCCGTATATCCTTTATAACATCCAACCAAGCCAATTACGGCACCGAAAAAGAACGACTTAACAACAGCCGGTAAAAAATCGATGAACTCAACATGGCTGAATGCCTGTGAGAAAAATAAAACAAACGTTACCTCACCTTTAATATTTGCACCCGCCCAGCTTCCTAATATGCCAAGAGCATCTGCATATAAAATCAATAAAGGTATCATAAGCGTTGCTGCTAAAACTCTTGTAACAACTAAAAATCTCATGGGATTGGTGGAGGATACTTCCATGGCATCAATTTGTTCAGTCACTTTCATTGAACCTAATTCTGCTCCCATGCCCGAACCGATTTTTCCTGCGCATATCAATGCTGTTATAACCGGACCCATTTCCCTGATAAGAGATACCGCTACCATTCCCGGAAGCATTGTTACTGCTCCGAAATCAATAAGTACCGGGCGCGTTTGAATAGTAAGCACCAAGCCCATAATGGTTCCGGTTACTGAAATAAGAGGTAAAGATTTATATCCGATTTGAAAACACTGGCGCAAAAATTCTTTGAATTCAAAATCACGGGAAAAAGTTTCTTTAATCGTACGCGATATGAATAAGAAAATGTTGGCTATCTCCGCTAAAAAATTGTTTACTTTTTCGGTTTTCCCAAGAGTTCTTTCGCTGAGCCTCATGAATTGCCCCATTGCAAAATCATTTACTTTAGTAAGAGGAGTAAGTTTTTTCATGATAAAACGTCATACTTAATTTTATTTTTGGAAAAACATATTTGATTCGTAACACTACATAAATTAAATTTTAAAAATCACCATTCAGATAATATCTTAAACAATGACTTTTTAAATTTAATTTGTGATTAAAGTGCTGCAATAATCTTGTATAATTCTTCTTTTGTTTTGCCAAGTTTGATTTGAAGTTTTCCCAACATCTCCTCTTTCTTGCCATCTACAAGCATCAGGTCATTGTCCGTTAAGATTGCAAATTTCTGTTTTAGTTTGCCTTTCTGCTCATTCCAGTTTCCTTTTACTTCTGTTGTGTTCATTTTTTTTATTTTTTGTTTGTGAATTAATTTCCACGTTACAAAGGTGAGCCCTTTAACTTCATAAAGCGTTACACAATTCCGAAAAAGAGTTACATCATTCACACTTTAAATTTAAAGGTTACTAAAAACAAAAAAACCCCACCCCGATAAATATCAGAGTAGGGGACTTTTTACTTTTGAAAAATTTATTGTTGAGAAACCAGCTTACCTGATTGTATTGTTTTGTTGTTGCCTATTATTTTGTAGAAATAAATTCCTGAAGGAAGATTACTTGTTTCAAGAGTTGTAATTTGTTTTGTGATGTTTGCATTCATTACTTCTTCTCCCAAAACATTGTACATCTTAAATATGCAATTATTAATTTGCGATGCATCATTTATCATGATGGTTGTGGATGTACTAAAAGGATTTGGGGCTATAGTAACTGTTTCAGTATTTCCGTTGTTGTAAGAAGCAATACCTGTTGAGCTGCAACCAGTAGGCATAGTAGACATGATAGCAGGACTTCCGGCAGTCGATACGGCACCTGCAGTTGTAAGTCCTCTCCCATCAAGTGCAACAGTTGTTGATAAGCCGATATCACCGGTATTAACAATTGTTCCTCTGAAGCTAGAACCTGCTGCGGCACCCACTGCGCCGGTAACTTTCCAAAACACATTTTTTGACTGTGCCTGGTTCTGCAAAATAATTGCAGCACCCGCGGCTGTCGTAAGAGCACCGGAAACCTTGATAACAAATACTGCATCGGCATTCCCTTGTGCATTAAGATAAAGATTACCTGTAAGTAAAGCAGCAGCGGTCATGTTGTAAGTATGTGGTGTAAGAACCAGATCGTTTCCAAGTTGTTGAGGGTACAACAACGTAATATCGGTAGTTAATGTGTTGAGATACGTATAGAGTGTGCCCAATTCGTTTGCGGTTGCCAAAGTAGAAGCACCCGGAGAATGAATAGTACCTGTCACATTCGCAGGAATAAAACCGACAGGGGCAACGGAATTCGATCCGATATCACCTGTAAAAAGTCCTGCTGCATTGGAGTTTGTCATTGCCCCTGTTGTGGTAAATAAAACATAACATTCTGTGGAGGCAAGTGTAGGGTAAGTGGGTCCTGTAAGAGTAGGTGAAAGATTAGGACTTGCGCAACCGATAGGTATACGTGCTGTTGATCCGTCAAGAGAAACGGTTCCTGTAACAGCAAGTGCTCTTCCTTCAAGTGTGACACCAGTCATGTTAATTGCCCCGCTTTTTGCAATAATAGTTCCCTTCATTTTAGCTCCGGCAACGATACTAACCACACCATTCGTCTGCCAGAATACATTACATGCTGTTGTTCCACCAGTAAAGGTGACATCAGCAGTACCATCTACAGATAAACTTCCATCAATTATAAATATAAATACATCAGTAGTCGCTGTAGAATTTAAAGTAAGGACTCCGCCCAATGTTGCAGCTGCGCTAATTGTGTACACTCCTTTAGTAAGGATCTCTCCATTTCCAAGCCCAACCACATGAGAAATAACGGTTCCATTACCTAAAGTAATAATCTCGTCTCTTGCAGCAAGCAAATCTGTTGCAGCTTGTCCGCTTCCGCCTATAGTTACTCCATCATTGTCGTGTATCTGACCGTCAATGTTTCCGAAACCACTGGTAACGGTTGATCCATTTGTGCCTACATTTCCCGTAAGCTTAGGAAGGTCAACTGAATTTGTACTTGTCACAGGCCCGGCAGAAGAAAAAAGAACGAAGTTAGCTGCAGTTCCCAAAGAAGGAGCTTGTGCAAAACTTAAAGCTGGTACTAAAAGCAGAATAACTGCTGTTAATACGCAGAGTAGTTGTTTTTTCATTATTTTTTGTTTTAAGTTGTGTCCCGAATTATTCGGATTCACGGTACAAAGATGAGTCCTTTAATTCCGGAAAGCGTTACATAATTTTAAAAATAAGTTACATTATTCACACATTAAGCTAAAAAACAAAAAGCCCACCCTATAATACTCTGGGGGTGGGTTTTTACTTTTTGAATTATTTATCACAGGAAATAAGTTTGCCTGATTGTATTATTTAATTGTTGCCTATCACTTTATAAAACCTGTTTTCTAAAACAAGATTACTCTTTTATGGACGGTAATGGTAAATTATTGACAATCGTTTTACTTACAATAATAAATTCAGTACGTCTGTTTTTTTGGTGCTCTGCATCTGAACAGTCAGAAATAACATCATCTTCACAGGCACATCCATTTACCAACTTTGTTTCACCATATCCTTTACCGGAAATTCGTTTCGGGTTTGTAATTCTATCCTTTATATACTTAGCCGTTGCTGTTTCCCTGTTATCGGATAATATCTGATTATATTCTTTAGTTTCCCTGCAATCGGTATATGAACTTAATTCAACAGTCATGTTGGGATATTCATTCATTATCTTAACAATTTTATCCAATTCAATTTCAGCATCCGGGCGGATATTGTATTTATCTAAATTAAAATAAATAGAATTTAATTTTAATATTATTCCCAAATCAGCAGCAATCTTTAATTTTTGTTCATCAATTTTTTGAACAACAATTTCTTCATTTGCAAGAAGTATAACATCTGCTTTTACAATTAATTCCTTACCAAAAGTGTTGGCAAAAGCATATCCTTCAGTATATTTTTCTTTTTTGCCGGTTACTCTGAAATTTTTATCTGTACCGACTGAAAAGGTATAAGCCCCGTCATCTTTGGTGCTCAGCGTATCAATTACGTTGCCTTTATCATCAAGTAATGTTATATATGTTTTTGGGATAGCGATTCCTTCTTTATTTTTTGCAATACCTTTTATTTTTTTACTAATATCTATTTCTTTTAATAAATCAAAAGAATAAATGTCATCACCTCCCGAACCGGTATTTCTGTTGGAAGAAAAATATCCTTTACTCATATTGTCATTTACTATTACAGCAAAATCATCGTACTGGGTATTTAAAGGAAATGTCTTATACTGAAATAGGTTGACCATTTTTCGTTAAATATATTTTACAAAATTAGCACTAAATTCCGAAACATTGATAACTTATTAAAAAACCTTTGAGAGTTTTTTAAAAGTTGTCAACATT